>JAUPKS010000177.1 GCA_030837315.1 Planctomycetota bacterium | reverse complement strand
GCCTTCTACTGTCTTCTTGCAAAAGAAAGACTGGAATTTTTTTTGATCACACCCCGTTTCAAGTTGCCGCGCAAACCGATCAATTACCATAAAACCAAAATTGTGCCTCGTCTTCAAATACTTTTCTCCCGGGTTGCCCAGCCCAACCATAATCTTCATTCACACATACCACACTAAGCCTTCGCAGACCCCACGGCCTCCTCTCCCTCTTTTGGTTTCTTGGTTATAACTTCGGGTTCTGCCAGTAATTCTTCTTCAGATGCGGCTTTTTTCTCCACAATCTGATGCACCGACACGACAACCGTTTCAGCGTCTGGTATATACTGAATACCTTCCAATACTGGCAATTCTTTAACGTGAATCGCCTTGCCTACACCCAACCCTGATATATTTACTTTTATCGTTTCTGGTATTGCAGCAGGAAGACATTCTATTTCTATATCTTTCATGACGTGAGTCAACACACCACCTTCCTTCACACCAATGGACTCCCCTACCAAATCTATTGACACTCGCAGCTTTATCTTTTCATCCAAATCAATGCGTGAAAAATCCACATGAAGCACACGATCCACAACATTGTCGTACTGCACATCCTTTATAAGTGCCGACTCTTTCTTGTTGTCATAGGTTAAACGGAGCATCCTCGACCCGGTATGCAATATACGTGTAAATTCGTCTTCCTTCAGACAGAGCATAACATTGTTCTGCTTATGCCCGTACAACATAGCCGGTATTTGCCCAACCATTCTCAGTTTTTTAACTTCCCTACTCCCCGTCGTTGTCCTTTTTTCTGCTTTTAATTCTAAGATTTCCATCTATTCCACTCCCAAAAACATAAATTTATTGAACAAAGAGAGAACTCACCGACTCATGGCGGTGAATCCTCATTATCGCATCCCCCAAAAGTCCGGAAATAGACAATACTTTTATTTTACTACCCAATCCTCTTGCTTTTTCATTCAGGGGTATCGTATCAGTGACAACAATTTCTTTGATGGGCGCAGCGGACAATTTTTCTACCGCTGCCCCGCAAAATACGGGATGGGTAGCTCCAACATAAATATCCTTTGCACCTCGCTCTTTTAACACATTGGCTGCCTGGGCAATAGATCCTCCCGTAGCGATCAAATCATCAATCATGACTACATTTTTATTCGCTACGTCTCCTATTACAAATCCAACCTCCGTCTCTTCCGGTCCTACCCTCCGTTTATCAACAATCGCCATCTTTATTCCCAATTTCTTAGAATAATTTCTGGCTAGTTTTATCCCCCCAACATCAGGCGTCACCACCACCAGATCCCCCGCGTTCAACTGCTCGAAATACTTCGACAGGACGGGAAATGCAAGCAAATGATCCACGGGGATATCAAAAAACCCCTGTATCTGAGCGGCATGCAAATCTACGGTAAGTACACGGTCAGCACCCGCTTCGGTGATAAGATTCGCTACCAATTTTGCCGTAATGGGTACACGCCCCTCGTCTTTTCTATCTTTTCTGGCATAGCCATAATATGGCAACACCGCTGTAATTCGTGCAGCTGATGCCCTCCTGAGACAATCTATGAACACCAACAGTTCTGTTAAATTCTCATTGACAGGCGGACATGTTGGTTGTACCAAAAATACGTCGGCACCGCGAACATCTTCATTTACCTTCAGATCAATTTCCCCATCAGGAAAACGACCCACACAAGCGTTCCCAAGGTGAATTGACAAATGCTCACAAATTTTCTTTGCCAGAGCGGGATTCGCATTTCCCGAGAAAATCTTTAAGTGATTTATTTCTTCCAGCCTTCTTTTTTTATCCATTTTATCCTCTATCGCTTACAGAAAAAAGCCTTACCTTTCTCCAGCATATTTCAGACACCTACACTATCTTCTATCCTTGTACCAGGCTCTAAATATGCAAATGACCCAATACGAAACTACTGACGAATAACCACATTTTTACAAATAAGGGATACCACTTTACATACCTACCTACACGATTTATCTTATCTTTAATTCTTCTGTGTTCGCCTTGGCTTCTTCTATAATTCTCCCCCCCACGAACATCTCTACATATCCGCCCATATCCTTGCGATTTATCCAAACAGGCCGTTAATTGCTACATTCGCTCCAGTCAACACAGAATCCGATTTTTTCCTATAAAAACACAATGGCTACCCGGGGAGGACTCGAACCTCCAATGAGAGAACCAAAATCTCTAGTGTTACCATTACACCACCGGGTAGCATCTATATTTAGGTATTCTTACGCGCGCAAAAATCCCAACAGACATCTCTATTCCGCCACGAGCACTGCCCCTTTGTCAGCCGAGGTTACACATTTTGCATATCTAGCCAACAAACCCTGCTTGATTTTCGGCTTGGGCGGCATCCACCTTTCTTTACGCTTCGCAAGCACCTCTTTTGCAACATTTAAATCTAACCTTCTCCTGGAAATGTCTATAATTATCTCGTCGCCATCCTCCACCAATGCGATAGGGCCACCAACCATTGCCTCTGGGGATACGTGCCCGACACAAGGTCCCTGGGTACCACCCGAAAAACGCCCATCGGTAATCAATGCTACAGATTCCCCCAAACCCATACCAATAAGCGCAGCGGTAGGAGATAACATTTCCCGCATCCCCGGCCCTCCACGCGGCCCTTCGTATCGTATAACCACAACCACACCCTTATTGATCTGAGTATTCATAATAGCCGTCATTGCAGCTTCTTCACTGTCAAACACCTTCGCTACACCCTTAAACTGCATCATCTTCTCAGATACAGCGCTTTGCTTAACTACGGCACCATCCGGGGACAAATTTCCATACAAAACAGCAATCCCACCTTCCTTATGATATGCCTTTTCTTTTGCCCTGATAACATCTCCATCATGAATTTCCGCAGCCTTTGCAATTTCTTTCGTACTTAAACCACTAACGGTAGCGCAGTCGTACAGGTCGTCACATAAGCGCTTCATAACCGCAGGAATGCCCCCCGCATAGTACAAATCCTCCAGCAAATATTCACCCCCTGGCTGCATACTTGTTATATGAGGAGTTCTGGCGCTAATCGCATCACACAACTTTAAATCAACTTCCACCCCTGCCTCTTTTGCAATAGCAGGGATATGCAAACAAGAGTTTGTAGACCCACCAAGCGCCATATCAACCATGATGGCATTCTCAAACGCTTCTTTGGTCATAATTTTTCTGGCGGTAATACCCTTTCTTACTATTTCCACTATCTGCTGCCCACTTTTATAAGCAATGCGTTCCTTTTCTGATGAAACTGCCAACGACGCGGCACATCGCGGCAACGACATACCAAGCGCCTCCGAAACACAAGCCATGGTATTGGCGGTATAAAGCCCCTGACACGAACCTGGCCCAGGACATGCCTCCATTTCGAGACAAGAAAGCTCTTCGCCACTAATCTCTCCCTTACGCCTCCGCCCCACCGCCTCAAAAGTGTCTTTCACTAAAGAAAGCTTCTGCTTCCCGGAGCGACCAGAAATCATTGGCCCTGCCGTCACAACAATCCCAGGGATATCCAGCCTGGCAGCCCCCATCAACATACCTGGCGTGATCTTGTCACAGTTTGTCAGCATTACAAGACCATCCAAGCAGTGGGCACTCACCACACACTCAATGATGTCTGCAATAAGGTCTCGCGATGGAAGCGAATAATGCATACCAGCGTGTCCCATCGCTATTCCATCGCAAATACCAGGAACGCCAAAAATAAAGCTCACGCCTCCACCCGCGTGAACTCCTTTTTCGATCGCCCTTTCAAGCGACCTCATATGCACATGTCCTGGGATTAGATCTGTAAAACTGCTTGCAATCCCAATAAAAGGCTTTCCTAAATCCTCCCTGTTTAAGCCCGTTGCATACAAAAGCGCCCGAGCTGGAGCACGTTCAAGTCCCTTAGTAATTTTATCACTACGCACGTGTACATTTACCTTTCAAATACAAATAACTTATTTGCAATATTACATTATCAAGCCTTTTCATTATAGCGAAAAGCTTCTTATTGTCAATCCAAAACTCTGCCACCAACCCTTAGATTCCACTTGACTTTTATCCACCATTGTGTTGAAATCTGATTTTGTATTATTTAACGTTATATAATTTGTACTGCACGATTTTAGCCTGTATTATGTCTCTTGAGTTTTAATTTTCCACTTGAAGACAAACGAACACAAAGCAATCGCCCACCCCTTCTCTAAACTATCTAACAAATATCATTTTTTTCAACAAAGACTTGATGGGCTACTTTTAGCACAACGCAAGAAGCATTTATAATATTCCGTCACAAAACTTCTTTTTTGATAAGTCTTTTGATTGTATAGGGCTGCTAAAACTTTATTTTACAACGCTATGGTCAAATTCAACAAGGAAATATATTCATGAAGACACCACACTTTTTATTCATTCTCCTTATTACCATATCAACCACATCTGTATTGCTTGCTCAAACAGCATCACAAGAAGTGTGGGATCCACAAGTAGCGGGACGTTTTTATCCGGAGAACGAAATTGCATTAAAAGATCAAATAAATACTTTCTTGAACAACATACCCAAACAATCATCAAAAGGAAGACCTGTTGCTCTTATATCACCTCATGCTGGATATCAGTACTCCGGCCAGGTAGCGGCTTACGGATACAACGCTATCAAGGACACCAGATTTACAAGGGTAATAATCCTTTCCCCCAGCCATTTTAAAAGCGGCAAGCGATTCCGAGGAGCCTCCATTCTCAACGTAAAAAACTTTAAAACACCTTTAGGCCTTATTCCCGTTGACCAGGAGGCTTGCAACCAACTCCTCAATCCTCCAAAGAACCCTACCCCTGATTCCCATGACAAAAAGACATCGCTTTGGGGGTCGTATGAGGGTACCTATCAGGGGGAACACTCCCTGGAAGCCCAATTACCTTTCTTGCAAATGTCGTTAAACACCTTCAAATTGATCCCCATCATGATCGGCATACTCATTGAAGATGATTTCGATCGGATTGCTGATGCCCTCCGGCCACTAATAAATGATCAGACACTGGTGGTAGTAAGTTCTGATTTTACCCATTACGGCGAAGGGTATGGCTACGTCCCTTTCAAAAAGGACATCGAAAAAAACATTACGGCTTTGGACTACGGCGCATTTGAGCAAATCCGAAACAAAGATTTTGGTGGACTTAAGAAATACAAAAAAGCAACAGGAATAAACGCTTGCGGAATTATGCCAATTGAACTGCTCTTAAAATTACTGCCTGATAACGTATCATGCGAAATACTAAACTATGATACCTCAGGACGCCAGTCAAAAAACTTTTCTTTCTCTGTAAGCTACGCATCCATTATATTTACAAAACCTTCGGAAACAAAGTCTGGCCTATACACACCAAAAGACGAGACACACAACACCGAGCAGCCATTGTTGACCACAGAAGAAAGAGAGACACTACTATCGCTTGCCAGAAACACCTTGGTGACCTACACAAAAACCGGTTATCCTCCTAAATTTGAGCCGACAAACGACAAATTAACTCCTCGATTAAAAGAAAAATATGGTGTTTTTGTAACTTTAAAAAAATGCGGAGAACTCCGTGGCTGTATCGGGCATACAATACCCAGCATATCCCTCTTCCAGGGTGTGATTGAAAACACCATCAATTCCTCTTCCAGAGATTGGAGATTTAGTCCTGTAGTCCCGAAAGAGGTATCTGATATCATCATAGAAATCTCTGTTTTGAACAAACCAAAAAAGATATCGAGACCAGACGATTTTACGGTGGGCAAGGAAGGCGTTATTATTCGCAAGGGAGATGCGAGCGCTTTATTTCTCCCCCAAGTTGCGAAAGAACAAGGATGGGATAGAGCAGAAACGCTTTGCCACCTTTGCCAGAAAGCAGGATTATCGCGCAATTCATGGAAAGAAGACGATATGGAATTTTATGTTTTTACCGCAGATGTATTTTTTGAAGGCAACAACTCCTGAAATCGATTTCTTACAAAATACCAGATTATTTTTTTAGGTCTTAAACACTAAGACAAAATTACTCTTGGACAAACAAGCAAAAAAAATTCTTTTGGACATTGCCCGAAAGAGTATCGTTGCCGCCATAACCGGCGAAATCAAGCCGCCCTTTTTCTGCGATCATCCGGATCTACTTGGGAAACAGGGGGTTTTTGTTACCCTAAAAACACACGAGCACCTTCGCGGCTGCATCGGTCGATTCGTCTCCGATATTCCGCTCTACCAGATGGTCTCTGAGTTAGCAATTTCTTCAGCAACCGAAGATCCCCGATTCGAGTTCAATCGAATCAAACCACAGGAATTGAACCAGCTAAAAATCGAAATCTCTGTGCTATCTCCCCTCATGCCAATTAAGAATCCACTTGATTTCGAACTTGGAAAGCATGGTATTTTTATAAAAAAAGGCTTTCGCGTTGGATGCTTTCTACCTCAGGTAGCAACAGAAACCGGCTGGAGCAAGGAAGAATTTTTGTCCTATTGTTGTTCGAGCAAGGCAGGGTTACCAGCCAACGCATGGAAAAACAAGGACGTCGAAATTGCTATCTTTACAACAGAGATAATCGAAGAGGACAAATAACCGTTTACCCTGACGACAAACTCTCGCCAAGCCACACCTCCCAACAATAAACATGCAATACCTCTTTGCGAAGTTGATATTTTTTTATATCGCAAAATTACTTACTTTTTTTTTCTACAATACGCCCCACATAAAAAACCATTCCCCCACTGAACAACAAAATAACTTCTACCTTCATTGAGTCCTTTCCAATACCAAAGTAAAGGGCATTTAATACTAAAATAATTCCTATTAACTGTAAAATTTTAGCAAAACTCATTTAAAAATCTCTAATGTTCATTTTCATAATTGTTCCATGATTATTTTACCGTTATGGCCGCTCGGATTCTAGAAGAGTCTGACATTATGACAGATTGAGGCAAAGCACCTGACATTGTCATTGCTTTCGTACCCCTCGAAACCTGCCTATCCTGTCATCTTTTCAGCAATTTCTATTGCCTTTAGCAATCCCTTTGCTTTATTCACAGTTTCTTCGTATTCCCGTTCTGGTATTGAATCTGCCACAATTCCTGCGCCCGCCTGAATATATGCATCGTTTCCCTTTATCAAAATAGTCCGAATGGTAATGCATGTGTTCATATTGCCGAAGAAATCAAAATACCCAACCGCCCCCCCGTATGGACCCCGTTTCGTTGGTTCTATTTCGTCAATAATCTGCATTGCCCTTATTTTAGGCGCCCCAGATAGAGTACCTGCCGGCAAACATGCCTTTAATGAATCAAATGCAGTTTTACCATCTTCCAATTCGCCACAGACACTCGAAGTTATGTGCATTACATGTGAATATTTTTCAATCACCATCTTTTCGTCAATATGCACACTGCCATATCGTGACACCCTTCCCAAATCATTCCTTCCCAAATCCAAAAGCATGATGTGCTCTGCCCTCTCTTTGGGATCGGCAATTAATTCGTCTGTAAACTGAGTATCCTCCTTATCGTCCTTTCCTCTTCTCCGTGTGCCTGCAATTGGTCTTAAAATAACCTTCTTACCGTCGACCTTCACCATAACTTCGGGAGACGATCCAATAAGCTTCAGATCATTCATTTTAAGATAAAACATGTAGGGAGAAGGATTGATTACCCGCAAAACACGGTAAATACTAAACGGATCAGCCTGCGTCTGCGTCTTAAATCGTTGAGAGATAACGACCTGAAACACATCCCCCGCACGAATATATTCCTTGCATCGTTCTACTGCCTTAAGAAAATCAGCCCTTTCAAAATTTGATGAAAATACAACACTAATTTCCTTTTCCGTCGTAATATCATCACTTAGCGACATTACTGGCGTTCTCAGCTTCTCAATGATGCGATCAATCTTAGTGATTGCCTCATGGTATACTTTTTCCAAAGGGCTTTCATCAATCTTAGCAGCACAAACCACCTTGATGGTTTTTGTCAAATGATCAAATATGATCACGGAGTCATAAAACATAACGTGGATATCTGGAAGTGATAAATCATCGGTAGGAATATTAGGTAATGCTTCGTAACAACGCACGGTATCATATCCTATATACCCTACCCCACAGCTGAAAAAATTAGGTAACCCATCCACTTGGACAGGGGTAAAGGACTTTATCTCCTTATATAAAACTTCCAGTGGATATTGTGTATGCATTACCTCTTTTCCCTTATCTCCACGATTTATTTCTATGCGGTGACCAAACGACGTAAATTCAATAAACGGATTTGCGCCAAGGAAAGAATACCTGGAAATCTTTTCTCCCCCCGCAGCACTTTCGAGCAAAAAAGCGTTTTCCGAATCAGATATCTTTTGAAACGCAGAGACAGGCGTGAGGGTATCGGCAAACAATTGGCGATAAACAGGTACCAAATTACCCATTGTTGCCAAGTGTTTAAATTCATCATATGAAGGATAATACATGTTATTCATAGGTAAATCGATTTTTACTTTCCTGATATATTAGCCAAAAAAAATGGGTGTTGCAAAGGCAACACCCATTTTTCCTGAATTGACACAGCAGAAGACCCATTGCCTTAAGGAGACAAATGGACATCTTTTTACACGTTAAAACGTGACTGTTGTCTGTAAATAACCCCAGCTCGTATCAATGTCATCAACATTATCCTTCATCCAGTCCTCAGCCATGAAGAATGAATAACCTGCAAGGATACCTACATTCTTATACAATTGATAACTTACGGTAAGATCAATTTCCGAAGCTAAATCATTTGAATCGTTATCATAACCAGCGCCACGGGCAGTGGCCAAGGCACCATTAGCCAGATACCATCCGTCTTCCTCCTGGTCAAGCAAAAAGTAATGGTAGTCTGCCTGTACGGTCAACTTTTTTGTCGGCACCACCTTGACATTACCCCTAAAATCATGCATATTCTGCCAGGAAACCAAATCAACAAATCCGTAATTACCCTGCCAGTGGTTTGTTGGGTAAAGGTTATCAAAGGTTTCATGATCGTTGTCATCCTGATCATCATCACCGGATGCCCAATCATATTCAACACCAAAACGCGGCGTCCAACCTAAATCTTTAAATGTATAGCCTGCTCTACCAGCAAAAGCAAAAGCCTTTTGATTTTGATCGCCATAATCACCAAACTGGGCATGCGATTCAACGGTATAGTCTATAGCATCAATATTCGGAATTTTTCCATCGATCCTGAAACCGACATCATGGATTTCAACAGGACCGTCACCCGGAACGGCATAGCCACTTCCCGTTGCAACATTCGATGTAGTATCCTGATCATTTTTATGGATGTACATCAATTCTAACAGCGCACCGGGAACCAGCTTTTTAAATGCCAATTGCGCTGCATATGCAGTTTCATCCGAACCATCGTCATCATCTGCCGAAATATACCCGTCTTCGTCCACCTTCATAGCAAATGCCTCGGCGTGAATATCATCGGTATCCCACATAAACCTGCCACCATCGAAAACTCGTCCTACGTTTGACCACACAAAATTACCAATGACCCTATGATCACCCCAGACAATCTCCTGACGGCCAACCCTTACAGTCAACGGCAGTGCAAAGAGATACCTTAAGTCAAAATATCCCTGATGAAGATCAAAAATGCTATTTTCTGTCCCAGGATTGGCATAACCAACCGTGGTTCCCTCAGAGCCAAAAGTCCTTGCGTCTTGAAGCTGAACGAATACCCTCAAGTGCTCATGCACATCAGCATCCACCCACAACCTTGTCTGATTCAACACATAGTCATCATCGGTTGATGAACTACGACCCGCAATACCAGCCGCACCAGGCAACGTACCATTATTCGTTGGCGTCTGATAAAAGCCATTGGCATATTCTGCCCTGGTTCTGATCTGTCCGCCCAATTTCACCTTCTTGGCAAATTCTGAATACACGTTACCTGCGATATCTTCCGCCTTTATAGTTGACTCAGCCTGAGCAGCAGTCTTCATCTCTTCTTTTAAGGAATTCACCTCATTCTTTAATGCCTCAACATCATCTTTCGTATCGGGAGCCGACACCGCCACGGTTTTTTCCTGCTTTACCGCCTCTATCTGATCCGTTAATGCAGAAACGGAAACCCGTAACGCATTCAGTTCCTTCTCCATATTTTCTAACGACTTAGCATCAGCACCAAAAGATTGCGTACCAGTCGCTACACAGAAGACGGCAGCTACAAAACCACCAACACAAGTCTTCCACAACGCATATTTCATCATTTATACCTCCCATAATTAAGGACAATTGAACCCCAACCTAAAACATCAACAGCTAGATAAAAACCCACCAACTCCAAAAACATGAACTAAAGTAGCAAATAGCCTCCTTTCTCCTCCTCATAGGTATTTACCAACAAAAGTCAATTGTCGAAACACTTGAGCGACATATACTAGCAAAAAAAAAAGCAATGTCAAGGAAATATATTTCTAAATCAAAAATTCCCCAAGATTGTTTAAAATTTAATCATTTCGACGACATCACAACCACAAATCACACCAACAAGAACAACACTGACGATAGAGTAGAGAACAAAGCAAATCCAATTCCAAAAACTCAGCGAACCGCACAACACTCCCTAGCGACTAAACAACAAACACTTAAGACAAACTCAAGACAAGCACAAATGCATTGAGTGCCAAATAGAGCACGCATCGGCATTGCACAATTGAAATCTATCCTACAAATTGAACGCTTCTGATCAAATCTTACTGTTTTCTGGGTTCATGTATAATATAACACAAACAGAACATGCGACAACCAAAATAAATTTACTAAAACCAGAACAACGATTACCAAAGCAAGCCAATTTATATGTCCCCTAAATCCTGCAACAAGGCTTCACCTTGTTGCAGGATTTAGGCCAGAAATGGGTGAATATCCAAGGGATTTAAGGATTTAAAACAACCAAAAGGAGGTTCACCTTTTCGATGAAGAATATAGCACAAAAAAAGGCACGAAAACAACCGAAAATCAAGACAGAGATGAATGGGAAGGGATTAACAATACATGCAGGGCTGTTACCGGTACTGTTTTTTATGTGGAAGTCGTTATTAAGGGAGAGAATTCTAGAGGCGGTACGTAAGGCGCGAGGGCAAACGAACAGTACCAGCTTGTCGATGCAGTGCAAGTGGTGACAATTGGGTTGATAGTTGGGGCGACCTCGATGGTACAGGTTGTGAAGTTGTGGACGGATGAGATACTGATGAAGATGGCGGGATGGAAATAAGTTCCTGTAGATACCACGACAGGGAGAATTATGAAGTTGGCAACTCAGAGGGATATTGTGGAACTAACGGGGACTATCCGCCAATTCTGGGGAAAGGTACGGGAGCATGCGATACGTTCGGGGAGAAATTTAGGAGCACACTGAGCGACATGTGGATTGATGTTGATTCTACAGTGAAAGGTGTATATTGGGAATGAAGCTAAAGAATCTGATCTGGCTGCTCGAAGGTCGGGAATGGGACGTTGTGGAAGGGAATAGAGGATTGGATCAAGCCGATTTTGTGTACCAATGCGCTGCGTGGCGTCGCGCAAGACGTTTTGTGGCAGTGAGGCAATTGATCAGTGCAGAAAAGGGACTATTTGATATTACTATGTGTGAGTATTTCTGTTACGTTACAACAGAACGGTTAAATCCGATAGAAGTTTATCGCTCGCATGGGAATCGGGCAACATGTGAGACATGGACCGAAAAGTGCAAGAATCAGACGAAGATGGGGCATGTACGCACCTGCGCGTTTTTTAGCTAATGCGGCATTATTGCCGTGTGCGGTGCTAGCTTACAACTTCCCGAAGTGGATGGCGCTGCTGACTGGAGTGATGATATAACCGTTGGAAACAAAGACGACGAGACTGTGGTTATTCTGCGATGCAGGGAAACTGAAGAGAGGAAGCAGGTGTTTGGTATTAAAATTACCCAAGAAGTTTCCGGATCAGGAGTAGCGGCGAGCATGGAAAGGTATGTCGCTGAGTGTTGAGTTTTGGTAAAAGCGATTGTTGTTTTTGATTCCGGGTATTTTGTGTGCTGAGAATACAGCAAAGGGCAACGGTATGTCTCCATACCGGTTTTTGTCGTCCCGACTGGTTTCGCCAGAGCCATTTCTCAGTTCCTTTTACTTAAATGGCACTAGATAACTCCCAAAATCGTTCAAAACAGAAGCTTATTATTGGTTTTTGTTTATCACCGATACGACAGAAGGCGATTTTCGCAAAATTTAGGTGTTTTTTAATTTTTTATTGACGTTACGAAGGCATGTTTTTATAATACCAAGCTAATTTTCACAAATGCAAGAACTCGCAATACTTCATCAACAAACACCTTAAGCTAAAAGGGTAAGCATGGACAAGGATTTTAAACCAAAAATCAGACATTACTATATATACAGAAGAGCTATCACCATAATAATTATTATTGGATTAATAGTTGGTGGTGTCTATGGTGGACGGGAGCTCAGCTGGAAAGAGATCGCTGCAGACGAAGTGGCTGTGATTGTAAACAATCTTACCGGCGGTGTAAAACTTATAAATAGGGCAGGAGCCCTACTCTATTATCCTTTTATTCAGGATATATATGTGCTGGATAAGCGTGTACAAGTTTTGAAAATGACAGCGGCTGAAATAGACGAGAAGCATCCACAGGGTAATCCAGTGACGATAAAATCAATTGATGGTGGTGATGTGGTCTTGGATTTGCAGATACAGTATACATTAAACCCCGACGATGCCGTGCATATTATCAAAAATACAGGAGTGGGAGACATCTTTAAACAAAAATGGCTGTACGATTACGCACGTACTATTTGTTATTATTGCTATGGAGAATTAACGCTAGACGAATTCCCAATTGCATCTAAGCGTGATATTAAAGCGCAAAATGCGCGAAACGAGATCAACAAGATGCTGGAACCCCACGGTTTTATCGTTACATCTATCGACTTAACAGACTATCGGTATTACAGAGAATATGCAGAAAAGATACAAGAACGCAGATTGGCTGACAAAGAGGTAGAAGAGCAAAAAACCAGGGCGTCCGCTGCAAGAGAAAATCAGCGAAGGGTTGTTGTTGAGGAAACTAAAAAGTTGGAGGTAGAAGTAGCAAGATTTAGGGGGGAAATGGATAAACGCATCATGGATGCACGCGGTAGTGCTGAGGCAAAAAAACAAGATGCCGAGGCCTATCTTATTCGGATACGGTTTGAAGCCGATGCCGAGTACGAAAGACTTGCAAGAGATTCGGAAGCAATTCTCGCTACAGTAAAAACCGAGGCTGAAGGCGTTAGATTGTTGCGTAATGCTCTGGATGGTGACGGTGGGCGCAATTTGGTAAGGCTTGAATATGCCAAACGTCTAAAACAGGCAATTGTTCGAAGTACACCAATTATCAGACAAGGTATCGAAACGCCACAAAGCATCCAAAGGTTTAAGTATATAGAAGATGCCCCCAAGATCGACTATATGTTCCCAGAACCTCCCGATGCAGCGCTGGTTAGCCCACTAAAACCAGGGCCAGACAAGAGTCCTTAATTATTTTTTCGTATTTCAATCCAAATTCATTTAAACAAACAAAGAGGTGAAAATGCACTTAGGTAAGGCAACAACAAAATATTTCATTCCTATTGGTATTTTCATATTTATTGCTCTATTTTTCATTGGCATAAAATTCTTTGTCATAAAGGTAGGCATTGATCAGGTAGGCGTAAGAACAATTATATGGGGTGTAAAGAGAGGTCTCGTACAAAAAGATTACGGAACTGGATGGCACAGAGCAATTTCGAGCGTCGACCAATGGGATCTTTACGATAGTACCGTACAGACACTTGAATTTTCTAAACAACCTTCGCGACTGGGACATGACGAGCGACAGGAGGCCGCGATTAGAACAGCAGATGACTATGATGTCTCTGCTGACATAATCGTTAAATATCAAATCAAAAAAGGGCAAGCCTGGAATTTGCGTCAAGATATCGGTGTTGGTGAGCGGTACAAAATTATCGTTGAAAACGAGATACGTGACATTGCCAGGAGCGTGCTAGGTAAGATGATAGAAAGAGACTTGTACAACCCCAACGAAAAGAGAAAAAGGGCGGAAGAATTCAAAGTTCAGCTTATTGAGAGACTTGAGCCTCGTCACGTAGATATAATCGACGTTCTTATTTTGGAAATGAGATTTGATCCCCAACTGGAAAGAAAGATTAAGAATATTAAATTAGCGGAACTTGATAACGTCTTAAACAAATCAAAGGCGCTTGCTGCCGAACAAAGGGGTATTACCCAGACCATCGAAGCTGACACTGAGGCCATTGCACAAAAAATTACCGGCGATAAGGAGAGATCGATTACGGTTCTTGATGCAGAAACTACCAAAAAAACTATCGAACTTCTTGCTGAGGCCGATAAATACCTGGTTCAAAAGAAGGCAGAAGGAGATCTTTACAAACAACAACGCAAGGCGGAAGGAAATCTGCTAATCAAACAATCACAGGCAGAAGGAGAAAGATTAAGGAGAGAGGCAATCTCCGGAATGGGTGGAGATATTATTGTCGCAATGGAGGCCGCACGCAATATGAATCTTGCGGACTTAAATATTTCAAGCCTAGACATTAACCTCCTTGATGTCGACGACATGGCCACACGACTCGGTGTTTCAGATGTCAAAGGACGGCTTAAAGTTGATACAAAGACTTTCAAACAGATACAAGAAACGCTCAACCAGCCGAGAGGTACCGATACCGCAAAACAAAAATAGCAAATTTGAAATTTTTAGTATTCATTAATCCACGAAAGATATAGCGACAAAAAAACGGTTCAATTGAACCGTTTTTTTGTCGCTATATCTTTCGTAAAAACACCCAGATTTCTCTGATTTCCTTGAAAAACATGCATTTGTTTCTATCTTTACAACAAGGAACACAATTTGCTAGCCATACACCGTATGTCATTTAAATTTTAATCCAATTGGAAACTTGTTGAAAGAACATCGATCATGCAAAAACATATCAAAAAACTCGGTGGAAAATTCGTGGCTATCCTCCTTCTCTTCGCCATCATTGCGGTAACTTTGTCTTCTTTTGCAGAAGGCGGG
>JAUPKS010000176.1 GCA_030837315.1 Planctomycetota bacterium | reverse complement strand
TTTTGTTGTCGAAGTTTTGAGTGGGATGCTTTTGATTAGCGTTATTCATCCAGAAAACACCGTGGAAATTGGAGTTGTTTGTAAAAAATCTTTTTATAATGCTGGTGTGATTTTACTACGATACAATGTTGAGTTTCCAGATGTTTTTTGCCAATGTAAAGCTTTACCGCAAATCGTTAACGGATGCTTCACCTATGGCGTAAAGCTTGCCATCATTAGAGCCAACATAAATAGTACCATCGGCATCAATTGTCGGTGATGACTCTATAGCATCACCGGTGTCAAAGACCCACTTTAAACTCCCATCGGAATTGAAGGCATACAGTTTTTTGTCTCTGGAGCCAACATAAATTGAACCGTCTGCCGCAATAGTAGGAGATGAATGAACGGATGCCCCCGTTTCGTAACTCCACTTCAGTTTGCCGTTGGATGTAAATGCATAGAGGTTGCTATCGCCCGATCCAAAATATATGGTTCCTTCCGTGTCAATAGCCGCTGAAGAATCAATATCGTACAGAGTGTCAAACGTCCATTCTACAAGTCCATCCGGGCGAAATGCATAGAACTTTGCATCCTCGGAGCCTATGTAAATATTTCCATTTGGCGCTATTAAAGGAGAAGCATCCAGGAGGTATCTGGTGCCAAAACTCCACAGAGCCTTACCTTCTGGTTTCATGGCAAATAGATAATAATCCCCGGAACCAAAATAGATCATGCCATCTGGTGCTATAGCTGGCGATGAAGCCACGTGATCGGCGGTCTTCTGTGTCCACTTTAATTTGCCATCATTGGTAATAGCGTGAAGTTTTTTATCCCAGGACCCAACATAGATCGTTCCGTCTGATGCAATGACAGGGGAAGAAATAATGCCCCCATCGGATTTATATTTCCAAAGTATACTGCCATCAGGATTCAATGCATACAGATGGCTATCCCAGGAACCGAAGAGAATAGTGCCGTCCTTTCTTATGGCAGGTGATGAATCAACCTCTCTCTGCGTTTCAAATGCCCATTTTTGCTTACCGCTTCTGGTAATAGCATAGAGTTTCTTGTCTCCCGATCCAAAGTAGATCGTGCCATCTTTGCCTATAGCAGGTGATGAAGCGATGGCGCCTTGTGTTTGAAAAGTCCACTTGAGAACGGGTTTTTGAATGCTCAGATGCGGGCTTCTTCCTGTATGTTGCATGTCATGTCTGAACATGGGCCATGGGGTGTCGGCGAGTTGAGCATGAAGTGTGGGCGTCGGGAAGATAATAAGAGGTAAGAAAAGAGCGAAAGTCGAGAGAGCGAAAGATTTAAAGTGTTGCATTACCATGCGGGATTCCTTTTCTAAAATAATGTTTTGGCTTTTCAGATGGACACATTAGAGCACCCCCTTCGTTGATGGGACATCTTTTACGCGCTCATCTGTCCGAACAGCATCATTCAGTGCCTTGGCCAGCCCCTTAAATATTGCTTCTGCTATATGATGTGCGTTGGTGCCGTATGGAACGTTTGCATGCAAGTTTATCCCTGCATTTGTACTGAAGGCCTCTAAAAATTCTTCTATAAGTTCTACATCGAAATTTCCAATCTTTTCTGTATGGAAGGTAACGTTAAATACCAAGGCGGGTCTGCCACTGATGTCTATGGCGATATTGGCAAGGGCTTCCTGCATAGGGACACTTGAATTTGAGAAGCGTCGTATCCCCCTTTTGTTACCCAATGCCCCTTTTATTCCCTGTCCAAAGCATATCCCTACATCTTCGACTGTGTGATGATCATCTACTATGCGGTCTCCGATTGCCTTAATATCCAAGTCAAACAGGGCATGTTTGGCAAGTATGTCGAGCATGTGATCTAAGAAGCCAACACCTGTATGAATATGGCTATTTCCTTCTCCGTCGATATTGACGGTTAGATCGATCTCTGTTTCTTTCGTCTTCCTCTGAATTGTGGCTATTCTTTTGGTCATATAGATTGATACACAGGGCATTACCGCGCCGTCGTTAAAGACAGCAGGCATCCCTTTTTTTTAAATGTTTGGTCTCAATAATCTCTTTAAGATTTTTAAGTAAAATATCGATTTCTTCCCTTGTGCCAATAGTAATACGCAGGCAGTCGTCCAGTCGTCTCAGATTGAAATAACGCACGAGTATCTTTCGGGATTTTAACGTCTGGTATAACGTGTGTGCGGAGACTCCTTTCATACATTGGGCCAGTATAAAGTTGGTTTGAGAGGGATATACGAAAAATCCCATATCCCGCAAAGACCCCGTAAGATAGCGCCTTGTTTCCTTTATCCTTTCGACGTTGGCCTTCATGCTTTTTTGATCATCAAGAGCGGCAACGACAGCATCAATGCTGAGCCGGTCAACGTTGTATGAATCCTTTACCTTCATCATTCCCTGGATAAGAGACTCCTGCGCAATACAAAAACCCAATCTGATGCCAGCCAATGAATATGATTTTGAAAGTGTGCGCAGGATAAGAATATTATTGTGTTGTTCAACCAGGGAGAGGCAGTTGTCGTCTGCAAAGTCTGCATACGCTTCGTCGACGACAAGTATTCCATCCACCTCGGAGGCAATCCTTGATATTTCTTGAGATGATATCATGGTACCTGAAGGTGAGTTCGGATTTGCAATAAACGTGACCTTTGCTCCTTGTACAATAAAATCTTGGGGAAGAGAATAAGTTTCTGTAAAGTCTATGGCGCATGCAATCCCATCCTGCAGTTCTGCCAGTGTTTTGTAAAGCATATAAGAGGGGTAAGGGAAAACGACCTTGTCCCCTTGTCCTGCAAAACTCCGTATGATTATGGATAGCAGGTCGTCGGAACCGTTGCCCGCCATAATGCGTTCCGGCTTTGTCCCTAATATTTCCGCTATTTTTATCCGGGCTGCTGTTGCAATTGGATCAGGGTAAAGGCGCAGGTTTTCGTTCGCCGCACCTTTGATGGCATTCAATACCTTTGAAGAAGGAGGGTATGGATTTTCATTTGTGTTGAGTTTTATGTAGATACCGTCTTTTGGCTGTTCGCCAGGCGTATATCCTGACATTTTTTCAATATTGGTTCGGAAATAACTCAATGGCATGTTCCTTTAAAATCTGAATGAAGTCTGATTTGAGCAGACCATGTATGTGCATCCAAACCTTCTGCCCTTGAAATTTCAGCTAAGTCATTATATGCAGTCTTAAGCGCCGATTTGGAATACGTTATTACACTACACCTCTTTAAGAAATCATTTACCGATAATCCAGAGGAAAAACGGGCTGTTCCACCTGTTGGAAGTACATGAGAGGGGCCTGCAATATAATCTCCCAGTGCTACCGGGGTGTATGCTCCCAAAAAAATCGCTCCGGCATGTTTGATACCAGAAAGTAAAGTCCTTGGATTTTGTGTCATGATCTGTAAATGCTCCGGGGCTAATGTGTTGGCTACGCCGACACACTCATCAATGTTTTTTGTCAATAGAATAACACCAAATTTTTTGAGGCATTTTTTTGTATCAGCATGTCGTTTGAGTTTGGTCATTTGTTGATTTAGTTCCGATAGCACTTGTTCCACCAATAATTCAGAGAAAGTGACCAGTATTGAGATACCGGGTGTGTGTTCTGCCTGAGATAACAAGTCAGATGCTACAAACGAAGGGTTTGCGTGGTCATCTGCTATAATTAATACTTCACTGGGTCCTGCCAGCATATCGATGCCGGCATATCCAAAGATTTCTTTTTTTGCAAGTGCAACGAAGATGTTTCCCGGTCCTACGATCTTGTCTACCTTTGGAATGGTCTCTGTGCCAAAGGCAAGAGCTGCAATAGCCTGAGCTCCACCTATCCTGTATATCTCATTAACGCCAGCTTCCTTTGCAGCAACCAGTCTTTCGGGTGGAATGGTTCCGTCCTTAGCGGGAGGTGTGGTCATAATTATCTTGTTGACGCCTGCTACACGCGCCGGTATGGTGTTCATCAATACTGTGGAGGGATACGATGCAGCGCCACCTGGAACGTACACGCCCACACTTTCTAAAGGAGAATACAAGGTGTCAAGCACAATGCCGTTCGCCTTTAGCGGGCTAACGTTGCGGATTCGTATATGTTCCTGATATGTCCATATATTCGTGATAGCTTGTTGTATGGATTTTACAAACGGGAGCGATATTTTTCTGTATGCTTCCTCAATTTCATTATCTTTTACCAGAAAATCCTTAGGTGAAAGAAAAACCTTATCATAGAGTTTGCTATATTTTGTAAGTGCTTTATCCTTGTGTTTCTTGACATCATGGATGATTTTAAGTACCGTTGTTCTGTGTGCGGAAAAACCGTCTAAAATATTTAATTGTTGTTTGAGTTTTGTAATTTCCTTGTCAATATTACATTCCCATGTCCTGAGTATCCGCATCATTGCATTCTCAAAAATTAACGAGTCTTAAGCCTCGTTATATGCAAAATATTAAATAGTAACTTAAGACGTATATAAATAAGGCATTATATTTTTAACTGAGAATATTGTCAAGGAAAATGGAAAGGGAAAAATAGGGAAAAGCAAAATGTAAATGTTGCATTACAAGGTACAGTTGTGCGATTTTAGACAATGTCTCCTGTAGAGATATCGTAGACCCATGTAAGGTCTGCCGGATCGTATTCGAAAAGTTCTCCTTTGTGAAAAAAGATGCCGATTTCTCTTTCGGCGGAGGCAAGCGAGTCTGAGCCATGAATCAGATTAAACCGGTTGCTGACGGCATAATCTCCGCGAATGGTGCCAGGTTCTGCCCTGAAACCGAAGGTTGCGCCCATCATCTTGCGGGCGATTTCTACGACGTTCTTACCTTTCAGTACTATGACGAGTACGGGTGCAGAAGTTGTATATTTAACCAGTGATTCAAAAAAATCCCTACCTTCATGTTCGGCATAGTGTTTCCTTGCAAGGGTTTCTGAGATGTGGATCATTTTGAGTCCTATTATTTGAAATCCTTTTTCCTCAAATCGAGAGATGATCTTTCCCAGCAACCGGCGCTGAACAGAATCAGGTTTTAATATAATTAAGGTCTTTTCCATAAAATAGTATTCCTTTTTAACCTTTCTACATTTTAATAGAGTTGTCCAAGTATCAAGTTGGTCCCCCTTAAAAAAGGGGATGAAGGGGGTTGTAAATAATTTTCATTCGGGGAAAAACACGACCCCCTGTTTCCCCCTTTATTAAGGGGAATTTTTATAGTTCATACTACCTGATACCCGCTTAATTAAAATGAAAATTCCTATACGGCCAAGTTAAATTTTGTAGAGTTTTATAACCTCCTCTTTTTGAGCTTTTTAACATAAAGCTCCCTTACCCTGAGGAATAAGTTTTGGTAGTCAGAACTCCTGTAATCAGGAAACGTCCACGGAAAAGATTCGTATACGCCCTTGCGATAATTGAGGGTTACTTCCGCATAAATGCCCTCTCGCAGGTAGATGCGATGGGAGAAGTCTTTTGTAGAAGCGAGGATAAGTCTACTCTCATTTATGTAGCCAGGATCAACATTGATGGGACGTTGCACAGCATATTTATTTGAAGAGGTAGCGTATTCCTCTATGTGATTGGTTTGTACCTTTATACTGGCTATTTCATCAGGCATGATCAGGTCTTCAAAACTATAAAATTGTCTCAGAATACCTTTGCCCATATCCTCAGTATAATAATCGGTAAAGTTAAAAGGGAGGATATCGCTTCGAAGGTCGATGTGGCCAAAATATCCCTCCAGTGTTTTGTCTATTTCACTGAGAAGTGCGGGAATGCTGGTCAGTACGCCGATAATTAAATTTACTGGCTTTGGTTTGGAAATTTGGCCCAAGATAGTTACCAGTGTATAATTATAAAATAATTACAAATACAGAAGCGTAGAGAGATTGAAGATAAAAATCAAAGAGCAGAAAGACAGATAGCGATGTAAAAATTTTTCAACTGCATCTTTGGAATTTAATTTATCATCTTACACTTTAATTTTTTATTTTTACATTGTGTTTTTGTGTCTCAGTACATAGTGGCTTAGGTTAAATCATGTATTCTTCCGCAAAATTCTTATACTCATGGTTTCGACAGCATGTCAAACAGATGTTTAATCTTTGATTGGATTTGCTCTGGTGGCGCAAGGAATGTCTCGCCGCTTTTCCTTAATTTTATTTCAAGTTCTTTTGTTTCGGTATATTTCTTACCGATCACAATTTTTATTGGGATACCAATCAGGTCGGCATCTTTGAACTTAACCCCAGGCCTCTGATCTCTGTCATCCAGTAATACCTCAATGCCTGCAATATTGGTGAGATCGTCGTAAATGTGATTTGCCACTTCCATGGTGGCGGCATCGTTGGCGTTGACGGGAATTATAATGACCTTATATGGAGCCAGTGAAAGCGGCCATATGATACCATTTTCATCATGTGACCTTTCGATAAGGGAGGCAATGATACGATTGACCCCAATGCCGTAACATCCCATGATCATAGATTTTTCTTTGCCGTTAGTATCCAGGAACTTTGCCTTGAGGGCATCGCTGTATTTTGTGCCCAGCTTGAAGACATGCCCGATTTCAATGCCTTGCGAGATGTCGATCTCGGCATTGCATTTTGGGCATTTATCACCCTTGGTTACATAACGGATGTCGGCAATACGGTCAATTTTAAAATCACGTTCATTATTTACGTTTAATAAGTGAGTATCTGATTTGTTGGCACCCGTAACAAAATTGCAAAGGACTGTCACGGCCTGATCTGCTATGATTTTTATCTTCAGTCCCATGGGGCCTGCAAACCCCACACGCGCACCTGTAACATTTTCGATAGTGCTGTGGTCAGCCAGCGCAATAGCGTCTTGGCCAAGCGCCTTGGCCAATTTTGTTTCATTAACCTCATGGTCGCCGCGCAAGAGCACAGCAACCGGTTGTCCATTTGAGATAAAAATCATGGTTTTGACCATTTGATTTGATTGTACCTTCAAAAAGTTGCTAACTTCCTGTATGGTATGCTTGTCAGGTGTAAGAACTTCTTTGGGCGCTTGAAGGGTTGCATGATCTTCCCGTGGAATGGGAGCAGCTTCCGCTCGTTCACGGTTGGCGCTGTAACCACATTTCATGCATCGGATGAGAACATCCTCTCCCACAGGACTGGGAACCATGAATTCATGAGAAACGTCTCCTCCCATGGCGCCTGAATCCGCCTCAACAACAATATAATCAAGCCCGCATCGGTCAAATATGCGGCAGTAGGCATCGTACATGGACTTATAACTCTTGTTGAGTCCCTCATAAGCCACATCAAAGCTATAAGCATCCTTCATGATAAATTCCTTGCTGCGCAAGACTCCGAACCGGGGCCTCGTTTCATCGCGGAATTTGGTTTGAATTTGGTAGAGTGTGATGGGAAGCTGTCGGTAGGAATTAATCTCGTTTCTTACGATGTCTGTAATGATTTCTTCATGGGTGGGGCCGAGTGCGGTAGTTTTACCGTGTCGGTCCTTAAAGGTGATTAAGTCGTCGCCGAATATGTTTAGGCGACCGCTTTCTTCTAAGAGATCCAGGGGTTGAAGCGCGGGAAGGAATACTTCAATGGCGCCAGCCCGATTCATTTCTTCCCGCACAATGTCAATAACTTTATTCAAGACCAGCGTTCCTAAAGGCAAATATGCATAAGCGCCTGCCGTGATGCGCCGAATAAGCCCGGCACGGATCATGAGTTTATGGCTGTCGATTTCTGCCTCTGATGGGCTCTCCTTCAGTGTGGGGATCAGTGTTTGTGACCATTTCATCGTTTCTGTGTTCCTTGAAAATTGTACATGATATTTACTCTCGTAAGCGAATGAAATATTATAGTTTTTCGTATTCTGCTTTCAAGGATTAAAATATATTTATCGTTCCAGTAAAAGATGTGTGAATGCTTACTATTTATCTTTCATATTCCATATTCCATTCCAATCCGGATTGGAGGGGCTCTTTGAAAGGATATCACATCTTTTTGCCATAACCGACCCTATACCTAATCCATATTCCTGGCAGATTTTCTGAAAGAGTTCCGCTGCTGTTCCCCATTCTCTTCTGCAATACATCGAGTACGCCTCTGAATATTCTTTCATGGAGTTTTTTTTAATCTCAAATCTGGGGTCATTGTCAATAAGAAGTTCAAATAGGGTAATGGGTTCCCTGAAGCCCTTTAGTATAATCCGGTCAATGAAACGGTAAGAGAACCTCTGGTCAGTATAAATGTAACCTTCGGCAAATTTAAAAAAACGGTCAGAAATCAGAACCCTGGCATCATACAATCTCGATATTCCCTCAATTCTGGCTGCCTCATGAACACATCGGCCTACGGGATGATGGCGTTTGTCCAGCGGGTAATAAATAAACGAAACCTCGCCTGCCGTAATGCCGAAACCGATATCGATTCTGGGTTTAAAGACGCCCATACTTGGGGAATCATTATACGTACGCATACGTTTTGTCAGCCTATAAATGTTTTCTAAAATGTATTTTGCATTATCTTCAGGGAATATTCCCATCACGCCATCGCCATATATTTCTGCATAGGTGTTTTCGTGCCCTAAATAGAGTTCTTTATAGGACGTTTCATGGACATCCATAATAAATTCCGCATAGGTAAAGGCTTTTACTCCCGGGCTTTCCATGCCAGAGTATATGCCCTGTTCAAAATCCATCAATATGTCTGTTGAATTCCGAAGATCACAGAACAGAACAATCCGCTTCGCCTTATCAGGGAGAAATTTAACAGTATTATTTTCCATTCACCTTTCCTGTCCTTGAGTTTATGCCAACTCTCAGTCTATAGCATAGGAAAACAAACAGGCTGTCCAAGAATAAGTGTTTTATTGGACAGCCTGTTTTGCTTATTTCTTTAAGTAGCTGAAGATTAATCGTGCCGATTCAATAGGCGCTTAACAATAATTGTAGCGCCGATCCCTTGTGGCCGGCATTTTGGCGGGGGACTTCGTCGCGAACTTACTCGAACGATAAACCGCCCG
>JAUPKS010000175.1 GCA_030837315.1 Planctomycetota bacterium | reverse complement strand
ATATCCTCCAGTTTATAGAGTATTAACTATTTATAGTGAACGACAAAAATAAGTTGTCATTGCGAGGAGCAGAGCGACGAAGCAATCGTTCGACTGAGCGTTCGTCTGAGCTCACGCCGAAGACTCACGACGAAGTCTCAAGGGCATGGGATTGCTTCGCGGAGTTTATACTGAGCAAAGCGAATGTGCTCGCAATGACATTTACCTGTATACTTATTTAAGACTTTCACTATCAAGAGTGTCCTCCAATGCAAATCCTACTTTTACTATGACCTCCCAGCGTGTGATCTTCCCATCTTCAATACGTCCCCGGGTTTCAATGACCTGGAACCACCGCAAATTGCGCAAGGTCTTCGATGCCCTTGAAATCGCATTTTGAATAGCCTCTTCCATCGTCTTTGTAGAAGTACCCGCCAATTCAATCACTCTATAGATGTGGTCGTCCATACAACACCTCCTTGATTTAGATAAATAAAATACCGAAGAGAATCATACCGTTAACGCACTCTGAAAGGCAACAGATATTTATTCAAATTATACCAGAAATTAAGGATAATCCCCCACAAGATGCATACATAGCATGACGTAGCCACAACGAAATCCCTGCTTAATTGATTTAAAGGTAGGGAAGATATGGCTCTCTTAAAATGGCGGAAGGATTGTGTTTATGGTTACGGGAAAGATGGAAGAGATCAATGTCTCGAAATATTAGTCTGGCTGTGGTCACTTCTGAATTGGAGACACGGTGTCTCGCAGAGTATTGGTGTCAAACCTTGATTTGTGATTAAGGCAGCCAGGTAAAATAGCCATCGCCTACAATTTATTTCGGATTTATGTGGTAATTTGTGCGAATGTGAAATGGATGGAACGTTTATGATAATGAACGTATTATTGTAATTTTGGTCCTGCCCGACTTACATCATATTGATAGGTTTGATTTGGCAGACGGTGCCCTGCCCTACAAAAAATTACAGGGAGGAGATCTTGTGGTCTGACCTTAAATATAGAATATGAGAGAAAAACAGGTTGATATGAAGGTTCTTTGCTGGTTCAATTATAGTAAACGTAGTAAATAAGTATACATGCAAGTGTCGTTGCGAGGGCGATAGCCCGAAGCAATCTCCTGTTTGGATTGCTTCCACTTCGCCTTACTCTGGGCTGCGGCTCACCCGCTCGCAATAGATAACAACTTTCTGTTTGCGTTCACTATAGATTGAACCTGCACATTTTGGCCTGGATATGAGGTTGAAACAGTAATGGTTTTTGGATATCTCCAAATGCCCTGGTTCAGGCTGCAATCCTGAACCAGCTAGTGAAATTAAACATAGCCACGGATGTTGGATAGAGTCATGCAACCCAACCCCAACGAATTTTAAATACCATGAATATTTGATGTTGGGTTTCGCATACGCTCTACAACTATAAAACGATAATTCCCTCTTTCTCAGAGGCTTGATTCAATTTTTCATCATTACTTGAAAAATATACCTCTGATCCGATTTTGTTCTTTAGATTAATGGCTGATGCCAGGTGGATGGAATCAAAACCTCTGAGGAGGTGCTTTTCTGCAATATCACCTGCTGACCTTATCAATCCGTCAGTAACCTCAATTAAAAAATAGCTTTCCCATTCTCTATTGAAATCCTCTACAATTTTTCGGAGTACTTTAGCAGAAAAACCGTCATCTCTTTGTTTCCTTGCAAAGGCAGACCTTGCTTCTGCATAAGCTACTTTTGAAGTTGATATGACCGTTGCCTTGTGGACTATTTCCTTTATGGCATCAGAACCACTCTCATCTACATACAATTTAACCAGGTCGCTCGTATCGATGTAAACGATCATCTTCTATCTTCTATGACTATCTCCGAAACGGTCTTTCCCTTAACTTTAACGGAATGTCTGCTTCCCATTGGCTTGCCACCTTTCCATACGGCAAAACCCTCTTTAACCAGGGAAAGCAATTTGGAATCCTCGCCAGCCCTCTCTACAGGAGTAATGGTTCCAATTATTTTCTCCCTTTCGGTAATTGCGATCTTTTCACCTTTCTTGATTTCTCGAAGATAATGACTCAATCTATTTTTTAATTCTTTTATGCCAACAGTAATCATGGACACATTGTAATATGAAGTAGCTACCTTTGCAACAGTAATTTAAGGTATAGGAATCTTAAGGCTGGAAATTCGCTCCGCTCTCCGTGAATACACAAGGGTGTCATGAATCTGGTCTGATGGCAAGGCTGACGATATCATACTTAAAATGTGTAATGGTTGATTCACGTTTACCCTCAGGATTTACGATTGACACATTTTACCTGTGGTATGAAAAGTATGCCTGCCGATAAATTGTTTTTTTTATTGATTGTCCTGCTTTTTATTGTTTCAATACTTACTCTATTGACGAGTAAATTATTCACCGGCTACAGGTTCCATTTAAACAGAAGTGTCATGGATTACATCCCGAATACCGAATGTGATAAAAGAAAAATGCTCAAAGAAATGGGGATGTCATCTTTTGAAGCCCTTTTGGAGAACATTCCACCGACCTTTAGAAAATTCTCTTCAGTATTACCCTCAGGTCTTTCCGAGCCCGAAGTATTAAGGGATTTACGTTCATTAAGTGAAAAGAATACAAGCGCTGGCACGTGCATTTCATTTTTAGGTGCAGGCGCATACGAACATTACATCCCCTCTCTTGTAGACCATCTGGCATCGAGAAGTGAATTTTTTACCTGTTACACACCTTACCAGCCGGAAGTGAGCCAGGGCACATTACAAGTAATTTATGAATTCCAAACGTTAATGTGCGAATTAACGGGTATGGATGTGGCAAATTCTTCCATGTACGATGGCTCAACTGCTTTAGCCGAGGCCGCATTATTGTCCACACGTTTGAAAGAAAAGAACAAGATTGTTTGCTCGCGGGCAATCCATCCTGAATACCGGCACGTGCTCAGAACCTATTTAAAAGGGTTACATACGGAAATCGTGGAAATAGACACACCTGAAGGGATAACGGACGTAAACCAATTGGAAAAGGTCATTGGCGATACTACCGCAGCCGTACTTGTGCAAAATCCAAACTTCTATGGCTGTATCGAAGACATGGAGACTATCTCTGATGTTGCACACAGGCACGATGCGCTTTTCCTTGCCTGCGTGAACCCAATTTCTTTAGGCATCCTGAAGCCGCCGGGAGAATATAATGCCGATATTGCTGTGGGTGAGGCACAGGTTTTGGGAAATTACCTGAATTATGGTGGACCATATCTCGGTTTTTTTGCCGTAAAGAAAGAGCTTCTGCGCAAGATGCCCGGAAGGATAGCAGGCGAAACGATTGATAGTCTTGGAAAGAGATGTTTTGTCCTCACCCTGCAGGCCAGGGAACAGCACATCCGAAGAGAAAAGGCTACTTCCAATATTTGTACCAATCAGGCGCTCCTGGCATTAAGGGCATGTATTTACCTTTGCGCCTTAGGGAAAAAGGGTATAGCGGAACTTTCCCGCCTTAATCTCCAGAAAAGTCACTACGCTTATGATAAACTCTGTACCCTGGATATCTTAGAGCCAACATTTCAACAACCTTTCTTCCACGAATTTGGAATGAAGGCCAAAGGCAATCTGCGGATACAAAAGATCAATGAGCGTCTGCTCAAAAAAGGAATTATTGGTGGATTAAAACTCTCCGCATTTTATCCAGACCTTGCGAATAGTATGCTCCTCTGTGTAACAGAAACGAAGACGAAAGAATCGATCGACCGGCTGGTTGCTGAGTTAACCCAAATGTAATTTGTTGAGTTGTCCGATACGATGCACGAGATATTTGTGATAAATGCCTTGTAACAATTTAGCTTTTTGAAAAATATCTTTCAACTGCTCGCTCCCAAACTCCTGTTTGGGAGAGTAATGGACGAGAAACTCAGTTTCTCTGCAAGGGTGTTCCCAAACGGATGCTTCAACAAGTACAGCACATGGTTTGGGAACAAGCAGCAGCAGTGGTGGTTTATTTAAAGGCATTTTTTTAAACGGCTAAAAATGTTACAAAGTTTTTAGGGAGTGAATTCTGCTAAAATGTTCCGAATGAGAAGCATCAGTACAAAATTCGTTTTGTTCACCTCTCTCCTCATCCTTATTCCGTTAGCGATTTTTGTTGGTGTTGTAACGAATCTTCACCATCAGAATCTCATAAAGATAAGAGAAATGAGCGAAACCCTCATGAAAAACGCCTTACAGGCCGCATGGGAAGAAAAGGTGCGGATGCTGGCAAATATTTTGGCCAGGGAGTTTGCCAAGCCCATGCATGAACGTAACATTTCTGAGATGGATTACCTTGTTACCCCGGTCATGGAAGGGAAAGGTTTCTGTTACGTTTATGTTCAGGATGAAAAGGGGAGGGTCTTAGTTGATGCAGCCAAAGGGCCCGGATTGCCGGAAGGGGAGCAAGCCGATGAACTTACGCGAAGTGCACTCGATGCAGAAGATTTAATTATACAAAGACAAGGGGACGTCGTTGATATAGCAGCACCCATTCGGTTTGGATCTGATAAACTTGGCGTTGTCCGTATTGGGTTTTCTCTCAGGGTGATTCAGGAAACTACCGCTGAAATTACCGGTCAGATTGGCACCCGTATGAACCAGGCGGTTATGGCTATCAGGCGAAATACCATCCTTTTCCTGCCGGCAATCATAATTTTAGCTATGATTGCAGGATGGTTTTTCATGCGTGGATTAACTGTGCCTATTCAGAAACTGGTGCTGGGAACTGAAAAGATAGCCAGACAAGATCTTGCCTACCGGATTCAAACAAAGTCAAAAGATGAGATTGGTCAGCTCGTTCATTCTTTTAATAGGATGATCAAAGATTTGCAGGAAACAACCGTTTCTAAAGATTATGCAAACACTATTATGAAAAGTATGGACGACGCTCTTGTGGTAACATCCCCGGGACTTACTATTCAGATGGTCAACGAGGCTACGTGCAAACTCCTGAATTACACGGAGGATGAGCTTGTCGGTAAGCCGCTTGCAATGATTTTTGCGGAAGAACGGACAGACACAATGCCATGGCTTAATGATTTGATTGATAAAGATAGTGTTCGCAAGATAGAAAAAACTTACGTCTCAAAAGACGGCAGAAAAATTCCCGTGCTTTTTTCAGGCACAGCCATGCGTGAAAATCATGGCACTATCCAGGGAATTATATGTGTGGCACTGGACATCGCCGAGCGTAAACGGGTAGAAGAAGAACTAAAGAGAGCCGTGGAACAAAGGGACATGAATATTAAGGATCTTGGGTATCTGGTGTATTTTTCCACCCTTATGAATGAGGATGTGCGGGAAGAGAATTTGATTAGCCATATGGCTAGTGCCCTACAAGAGCACTTCCACCCGGATATCCTTGCCGTATTAACTGTGGACAAGGTAAAAAACGTGTTTAACGCATCCCTTATAACCCCTCCAATGCCTGTGAATCAACTTATCAGGGACGAGGCTATTTCTGATCCCTCTTTATGTCAGGTAATAAGAACAGGACGGGAATTCGTCGTAGGGGATATCGATAAAGATCGTTCCTGCGACTGCATTGTCTACAAAATGAATGAAGGGGGATATGTGGGTTTTCCCCTGTTAACGAATGGCGCCACTTCCGGGATGGTACTGATGGTAAAAAAAGAAAAAGGTTACTGGAGTAACAAAGAAATACACAAGCTTCTGTTGGTCTATATAGGGCTGACAGCATCTGCTCTCCAGAGAGTTAAACTCATGGATATAACCAGGCGTGCAGCCATGACGGATGCCCTTACCGGGGCATATAACAGGCGGTTCTTTGACGAAATGCTGAAGCAGCAGATAGCGCTGGCAAAAAGACGCGATGAATCCCTGGGCCTTGTCATTGTCGATCTGGATTACTTCAAAAAAGTGAATGATACCTATGGACACATTGTGGGCGACCAGGTATTACAACAGATATCCCGAATTATGAAAAATTCCATACGATCGTCAGACGTCCTGGCCAGATATGGTGGTGAGGAGTTTGTTATTGTAATGCCCTCAATAGATTTGACGAATGCACTGAAGAAGGCCGAAGGGATTCGCCAGCATATAGAATCCGTCAGGTTTAATGTTGATACATTTGGACGATCCATCCAGATAACGATAAGTATCGGAGTGGCTTCTTTCCCGGAGCATGGTGCCGAATATGATGCCCTGGTAGCCGCTGCCGACAGCGCCCTTTATAAGGCAAAGGAAAAGGGCAGGAACCGTGTAGAATCGCCTTGAGATTGTTGCCTGGCACTCCACATAAGCTTTATTAAACGGTCAAATTAATCAATTTAACTAGGCTGCCTTCGGCCGCTACTTTTACTCTCCCCTCTAGAAAGAGGGGCTGGGGGGTGTGTTTTGGTAAACTTACACACCCCTTATCCCCTCTTTCTAGAGGGGAATCAAAAAAGATTGAAATTCCTATACATACATTTAACTTAGCGCTTATGGGGATAGCCACCACCCTCTCCGTTTACGGGGAAGGATGAGGTGGGGCGAGTTGTCATTTGGCTAATACGATAAGCTCATGAGAAGGAGCAAGAACTATGCATCAGGCAGAACCACTCATCTTTGAAAAATCGTCTCCCGGCAGGCGGTGTTTTATCCTTCCTGCCTGTGACGTACCGGAAAAACCTGTAACAAGTTTTCTCCCTCAAAAGATGCTGAGGAAACAGGAGGCGCAATTACCAGAGGTTTCGGAGATCGATGTCGTGCGGCATTTCACGAGACTCTCTCAAATGAACTTTTGCGTGGATACCAATTTTTATCCATTGGGTTCATGCACCATGAAATATAATCCCAGGATTAATGAGGATGCTGCCCGCATGGAGGGTTTTACAAAGTTACACCCGTATCAACCCGTTGAGCAGTGCCAGGGCATGCTGAAACTCCTTTATGATCTTGAGCAAATACTCAAAGACATTTCAGGGATGTCGGCATTTACGTTACAACCTGCCGCAGGTGCACACGGCGAATTAACGGGCATGTTAATAATTCGCGCCTACCTGGAGAAAAAGGGTGAGCATCGGCACAAGATTATCATCCCGGATTCAGCACACGGTACCAACCCAGCCTCTGCAGCCCTTTGCGGTTATGAAGTTGAATCGATTCAATCCAATGCAAGCGGTCTTGTAGACATAGAGAAACTGAAGGCTGCCTTTACTCACGACACTGCTGCCCTCATGATCACCAATCCCAATACCCTTGGTCTTTTTGAGAAAGATATTTTGGAGATATGCAAGATTGCGCACGATGCAGGCGGGCTCGTCTATTGTGACGGAGCAAATATGAACGCCCTTCTGGGTATTGCCAGGCTGGGAGACATGGGCGTGGATATATTACACCTGAATCTCCATAAGACCTTTTCCACACCGCATGGGGGTGGTGGACCTGGCGCAGGTCCCATCGGTGTTACCGAGGCATTAAAACCCTTTCTTCCCGTTCCCCGAATCGAAATGGTGGATACGTTAACCGCAGAGGACACGGCGGAGAATATATATATCTTAAATTACGCCCACCCTGATTCAATAGGAAAAGTCAGGGCATTTTATGGTCATATCGGTATGATGATCAGGGCATATACCTATCTCTTATCCCTGGGCAAAGAGGGTGTTTGCAAGGTGAGTGAATATGCCGTTTTAAATGCCAACTACCTGCTGCACAAACTCAAAAATCACTACGACATCCCGTATGGAAAGACCTGCATGCATGAGTTTGTCATCTCAGCCAAAAAGCAAAAGCAAAAAGGCGCCTCAGCCCTGGACATTGCCAAGAAACTGCTGGATTACGGTTTCCACGCCCCCACAATTTATTTTCCATTGATCGTAGAAGAGGCCTTAATGATAGAACCCACAGAGACGGAATCACGGGAGACATTAGATGCATTTGCTGCCGCCATGATCCGGATAGCTGAAGACATAGAACAACAACCGGAGTTGGTTCGCAACACGCCTCAAACCACCCCAATTGGCCGTCCTGACGAAGTAAAGGCTGCCCGCGAACCGAAGCTGAGATGGGAATAAGGTAGGTTACGCGGAGCGAACCTACCAAAATAAAGGTGGAGGGGATATTAATGTATAAGTATGAGATTATAATTTATTGGAGCAATGAGGATGAGTCTTTTGTAGCAGAGGTACCTGAGCTTCAGGGGTGCATGGCGCACGGCGAAACTCCGGAAGATGCATTAAAAAATGCCAAAGAAGCGATTCAATTATGGATTGCTACCGCAAAGGAGTTTGGAGACCCAATCCCGATACCAAAAGGCAGCAAACTAATATACGCATAAGAAAATGAGTGTGAGGATTATTTATTGGAGTGAAGAGGCTAAAGATTTCATCGCCGATGTTCCAGAGTAGCCGGGCGGCACTGCTGATGATGTTACATATCAGGAGGCACTTGCCAATGTGGAAGTTATTATTCAAGCGTGGATCGAGACTACAAAAGAATTAGGTCGTCTCATTCCTGAACCAAAAGGGAGATTGGTTTTTGCATAAAAGATAGGTACAAAAATTAAGCTCATTGCCCTATTACACCGGTTTCCACACCCCCACGATTTATTTTCCATTGATCGTAGAAGAGGCCTTAATGATAGAACCCACAGAGACAGAATCACGGGAGACATTAGATGCATTTGCTGCCGCCATGATCCGGATAGCTGAAGACTATAGAACAACGACCGGAGTTGGTTCGCAATACGCCTCAAACCACCCCAATTGGCTGTCCTGACGAAGCAAAAGCTGCCCGCGAACCGAAGCTGAAATGGGAGTAGTAATGGGTTACGCGGGGCGAACCCACCAGAATAAAGGTGGATTCGGTTATGAGTATAAGTAAGCAAAATAATGGTTACATTCCTAATTCAATATATTGTTTGTATCTCATCTTTGTCAATTGAACTACGAATGCCTGACAACCTGACAATATGGGCATTATTTCGGGATTTACTTCATCCAGGCTACGCTTGCTAGTTTCCGAAATGAGAAACACCCCTGATCACCGTTGGAGCTTGAATAACGGTCATACCCTCCAATCGGCTTTTATTTTTCTCCCTGTCGTTGACGACGTCACGAATCCTGATTTCCTGCACTTGATCAGAAAATCTCTGCTTTATCTCGCGATAAACCTCAGGGTCTTTCTCGCCGGAGTCTCCTACCAAAATAAACTTCCTCGCTGGGAATCTCTGCATGATTTCACTAATCTGCGCCACTTTTTGCTCAAAAGTGGTGTTCTCATTTGTGACCAATTCCTGAAGGTCTTCCCAGGTATTTGGGCTCAGGAGATTCTTCCTGACGTTCTTCATGTGGAAGGTACCTTCGGGAAAACCCCCTTTTTCGCTGAAGAGAAATTGAGAAAGCGGTCCGTACAATTGCCAGGGGCTTCCTGAAACGTAATGAAAAGAAGCGTCGTTCCATCCCTGATACATCTTCGCCATCTCAGGCGCGGCCATAAAGTCACGGAAGAATGTATTTCTCACCACAACTTTCAAACCTGCGGGAATTTCGGTTATCTTCATGGTATCGTCAATGTCGGAAATCACTGATAGGCCGGTGGGTTCAATCAGACGGACCCGGCCTGTGCCAGAGTGCTCCTTTTCCGCAGCACGATAGGTTAGCCAGCCATTCTGCGAACCTTGCCGGCTTAACAGGTCACTGGCTTTCGTTACCGGGATTTTAATCATACCCTCTATGAGGCCATTCAGGTCTGTTTTGGGGAAGGTTTCATGGCCGTTCTGTAGGCGGTATGCCTGATTTTCCAGGTCATTGTCAAATTTAAAGGTAACAACCTCGTGGGATTCACTATCCGCTACGAAATCCTGGATGCGTAACCGGAAATTCTCGGTTTCCTTTGAATCAAGGTTGCCCATACTTGTCGCTGTTTTTGCCAGCAATTTTTCAGCAAGGCCACGACGTTCATGAACCCATACGCGCATCGGGATTACCCAGATATCCCCTTCCTTGTGCCCGTATGTAGGGTAAAAGGTCACTTGCTCTTTATCTAAAACCGCTGCGTATGTACTGTCAAAAACATGAGTGTAACTGACAAGTGAACAGATGAACAGAAAAGTTATCATGGGTTTCATAGTAAGCCACCTCCGACCCTTACAGGGAATAATTCTATTTTGCGTATACTATAGTGCATCATACTGAAAATAAAATAGCCTTACTGGAAAGATATTCATTAAGAACATCTTCGGCAGT
>JAUPKS010000174.1 GCA_030837315.1 Planctomycetota bacterium | reverse complement strand
GAACCGCTTACCACAAAAGAATGGATAAACATAGGAATAATAACGGTAACCATTGTCATTGCCGTTGAGATTGATAAAAGGATCCGGATGCGGAGGCAGAGGTATGCAGGTATGCCAATTATCCATATCAGCGAGGAATTGCAGATTGTATTAAAACGTATCAGTGGTATATGCTTTAAGGCCGAGACCGTTTTAAACCTTTGTATAGAAGGGTTTATGAAAGATAAGGTTGACCTGATTGATCGTGCACAGGAACAGATTGGGTCTATGGATGAAGAAGGGAAACAGTTAAGGAAATTACTCAGTAATAAAGCAGCAGGGCGCTCTGTTAATAATGACCATAGTAAATCCCTCTTGGCAACGTTGAGCAGCATAGGATTGATGTTAAACGGATTGGATGCTATTTCACGGCATATAAGATTCAAGATAGGCAAAAGAATCATATTTAACGACAAAGGCGTTGAAGAGATTCGGTGTCTTTTTTATGCATCGCTTGATGTTGTAAAAATGGCGGGTGATACTTTAGCAAATGGAAGTGAACTGTCTATGAAACACGTGGTGGATAAAAGCACGCGTATTGAAAAACTTGCAGGACACTACGCAGAGAAACATAAGGAGCAGCTGATTACCGGCATCTGTACGCCAGAGGCTTCTCTGTTATATATAAATATTGCCGATGGCATCTTGACCGTGGTTTGGCATTTGAAAAAGGCGGTAACACGACTATTTGGACATGCCTTAGTTTATTAGGGATATGTGGATATTGATTTAAAACTCATTATACCATGACCTCAATAACAGTGGGAAATTAGAACGGAGCGGCATTCTGGGAATACCCCAGGAGCCCATAGGATTTTCAAGGCTTAACGTATAAAAAATACGGCGTCATCCAAAATGGGATGAGGTCAAATTTCACGTTGGTGATGACAATATATCGGTTACGATACATCTCGTGGATAAGTTTGGATTATAAATTGAGTATGCATTGCGGTCACAAACAGAAGAGAAAGATGTTTGCCAATCAACATTGCCGATGAAACAATTATCATAGCGACTATTTACATCTGGTTACGATATTATATCGTCCTTTAAGCAGTCAAAAGATCTGTACTGCAATTTCTGCTAGACAAAATTCGAAAAATGCCTTAATCTATGGATGAAACATTGCTTATTCTTTATGTCTCTCCGAGTGAACTAAGTAAGCATTTGCTAATAGTCCATTTTCAGTTCAATATGCTATGGCAGAAAAAAACAACCAAATAGAGAAATACAATAAACTTACAGAACCGGCTGGGCTAGCGGCTTCCCGCAAACCAATGAATACATGGAAGCACATGGTTGCACATGTGTGCATATGGTTCCTGGTCATAGTTCTTGTCATGGTTTATTTTACCTCAACAGGTTCACCACAAGCTGGTCTTTTAGAGGTCGGGGGGGCTGCGTTAATATTCGTCGTTTTGTTTCATCTCGTTATGAAATTTTTCCCTCTTGTTTCTAAGATTATTACGTCGGCAATCGTAATCGGTTTTGGGATTGCATTAATCATCATAAATTATCACTATTTAAAAGTTGTCAAAACAGATGCTTCGCTGAAGCAATTACTCGTGGGAGACCTGCTCGTTCATAAGATTTTAAAGACCATCAAAAAAGAGCCGATTGCTTTAGTAAAAAAAGAAGAAATTCCTCAAACAGTTTCGGAACAAGCATACGAAAAACCATCACCAGCAGTGCCTTTTGATCAACTGAAAATAACGGTCGCAGAGCCAGCCACGTCTGATGTGAACTTGGAAGTATTGCGCGTTGCACCTCCGGCGCCCCCGATTAAAACAGGTACAGCGCTTATAACCGGAAAATATAAACCAGAGCCGGATGCGGTTATTATGACTGATGACGTTTCTCGTTTGCCTTTTGCAACAAAAGAACGTGAACCCATACTCCAGCAAGTTACGGAAAGAAAAGATCTTATGCCTTCATTTATTCTGGGAGTCATTCGGGAAACATCAATTACTACGTTAAAAGACCATAAGATTCAACCTCTTGTATCAGAGATAGCGGAACCAATTATTATGAAAAAATTGTGCGAACCTTTAAAAGAAGGCCGTGTGCCGGTTAATTAAATCGTATAGGAATTTTCATGTTATTTAATCGGGTTTCGGGGTGGCACGGACAAACTTTGTTTGTCCGTGTTTAACTTAAATCCACATATTTTATAATGGCACAAATTATTCCCCTCTTGGGAGGGGTAAGGGATGGGTCTCTTGGGTGTGAAATCTCAGGGAATATTTCACGAATTGCCGACTTACCCACCCCTAAATCCCCTCCCAAGAGGGGACTTTCTAACTTGATCGTATTTAAGAGGAGCCATGTTATGAGAATGTGTATCGTTATCGTGCTTATGGTATTGACTTTAGTAAACGTAGGTTATAGCCAGGATCAGGGCAACGATGAATTACTGGATGCCGCTGTCAGGGAATTTCAACAGGCGATAGAAAAAAACCCGAGTTCCGCAGAGGCACATTATAATCTTGGGAGTGTGTATAGTGAAAAAGGAATGGCAGAAGATGCTATCGCCGAATACAAAAAAACGTTAGAGATTGAATCTAATTTTGTGAAGGCATATAACAATATTGGGGTAATTTATTACGAGACAGGTCGATTGGATGAGGCCATTGAAAACCTGAAAAAGGCTATTGCAGCATCTCCGCAATATATCGAGGCACAGTATAATTTAGGAATCGTTTATCATGGAAAGAAACAATATTCCGATGCCATAGTGGCGTTTAAAAAGGTTGTGGAACTTGACCCGAAATTTGGAAAGGGATATTATAATTTAGGTGTTACCTATGCCGCTATGGACGCACTGGATGAATCTCTTGTTGCCTTTAAAAAAGCCGTAGCAATTAACCCGCAATATTCTGAGGCTTACTATAATATGGGTGTTGCCTATGCAAAGAAGGATCAGCTTGACGAGGCTATTAAGTCCTTACAAAAAGCCCTGGAGCTTAATCAAAACGACGATAAATCACATTTTGCCTTAGGTGTAATCTATCAGGCGAAACGGAAGGCAAAAGTAACTGCCGGAAAGTCTGAAAAACCGTAACACTGCGCCTCTGAAGAAAATCGCATTATCGCTGAAATTAATTAAAGTGGACGGGTTTGTCAAGACCATTTATTGTTGATATTTAGATGTATTAATCCATCAATTACCGGGTGCAGAAGGGTAACGGAAGGAACCCGCAGGGCGGCCGGGGTTACCCTTCTGTATCCTTCACAATTTTTCTTCACCCATTCCTCCCGCTTCAGTTTCACTAAAAAGCAAGTGGTGCTGTCGAATGGTTACGACGACCGGTATGCCGTTTCATAAATTGATTTTGAATGCGGCCCGAGAAACACACGCGCATACATCCGCATGAGGGAAAGTCCGTCAAGGACATAGCTCAACGAAATCATTATGGCCAATACGACCTGGTCTTCACGAATGTGGATAAAGATCAGGTCTTCCCCCACAAAGGTTGGTGAGATCGGGAATGCAGATACCCCCAGACATGCCAGCAAAAAAACAAAGGCGATTTTCGGATGGCGGAACGAATGGCCGTGAAACTGATCCATATCAATGCTGCCTTCATGAGAACGCAACCACCGGAGACAGATGAATCCCACGATTCCAGCCACGACAATACCGCTTAAATAAAGGCGATCCTCGTTGAAATAGAACCGTTCATTGACGGAAATTGCCAGCGCAATCCAAAAGTGATGCATCACCACCAGCAGCCAGCTCATGCGCGCCAGCTTTCTTTCGGCGAATGATTTCAACACCATCATCAGTGCAATGGAACAGAACAGGTAAGGGAGGGCATCTTCAACGGGTTCCGGAAGCAGTTCCCGGAAGTAAACTATGGCCACACCAGCGAGATATGCCGGGATACCGAAATAGAAAATCCGGCCCAGGGTGAGGAAATCCAGCCATTTTCCAAACCACTTTAATGGGTTCCACATATAGCGGTACATCATGTTGTCAAGATTCCATTCTTTCATGCACAGCATGTAAATGGTGTATGCAGTCTTTCTGGAAAAAGAATCTTCAAAGGCGTGCTCGCGGGGTTTAAAGTTGTAAAACTGCTCCCGTATCAGGTAACTTACCACCGAAGGGGAAACCAAAAGCTGGTACGCCCGCAGGAAGGCATTTCCGGCAAAGTGAACCAGGGCAACCTCCTCAAGACCGGCTGCCACTTCGATAAACATAATCCCGATTTGTGCGGCAGAAGCATAGGCGATCTGGGTTTTTATCGTTGATTGTACCCGTGCAATTCCCGTGGCAATAATACTGGTCGTTAATCCGATTACACCGATAATAATCCGAACGGGTAACTGATGCTCCCAAAAGGGGAATGTTCGTAATAGTATAAAGACGCCTATGTGAACGGAAAGGCTGCCGTAAAAAATGGCGCTGGATGGAGTAGGCCCTTCCATGGCGCGTGGCAACCACGAGGTAACCGGAAGTTGCGCCGATTTTGCCACTGCGGACATTAATATCATCAGGGAGATAAATATGCCCATGAGTGTGTTCGTTTGAAGATGAGCGCTTACTATTTCATGATTACTCAACTGCAAAAAGGATACATTCCCGTGCCACAGGTGATGGCTCATCCACATGGCTAGTATCAGCCCAATGTCGCCGAGGCGGTAAACGGAAACTACTTTCACGGCGTTTTTCGCAGGCAGATAGCGGTCCCGGTAAAAGGCAATCAGTAAAAAGGAAGAGATACCAAGCATTTCCCACCCGGCAAAAAGTGTTTCCAGGTTGCCGGAGAAAATGGCAATGTTATACCCCAGATAAAATAAAAGAATCGTATTGAAGAATCGTTTATAGCCTTCTTCGCGATGCAGGTAATGGCGGCTGTACGTGGTTACCTGGAAAAGGATGATATCGCCTACTATCAGGTAGGTTGCGGTAACTTTGTCAAAATAAAAACCAAAAAGAAACGAGTACTTGGACGTTTGGTAGACGACCCATCCCGGCAGGTTCAGGGTAGGGTGGTGTTGCAAAAGCCAAAATACAATAAATCCAACAGCAGTCAGTAAATGCAAACCCACGGTGGTAAAAGCTGTCCAGGAAATAACCGTTTCATTTTTCTTCGGGATCAGTATATTTACCAGAAATCCCATGATCGGGAGCAGAATAAAATACGGAAGAAACATGGCCATGTCGCCCGTTTTATACATCGTTGATAAATAAGATGATAAACTTTCATTCAGTGATTGAGGTGATTGCATAGTTCCGTTCTCCGCGGAAATCCTTCCGGACGAGATTCATAGTAGAAAATTCCCAACCGGTTACCTTGGTAGCCGTTTGGTAAAGACCACAATTGCGTTCTATACTGCCAAATATAGCTTTGGCAAAAAATACGTAGAATAAATATCTCAAAATAGGTAACAAGTACTCATTTGATACAGTCTTTTTGCTTCGGGAAGCAAGCTAACTATATAGTCCTCGCTACCACTTCTGCAAATACTAATATGTCCTCAGTACAAAATATCTGTGTTATGTTCTTATCAAAAAGAATGTTTCCTTCCGGTCCGTATTCTTCATCTGCCTGCCAAAGCTCAATCAAAACAGGAATACCTTCAAATGCTTCAAGCGTAATTGCTGCATCTGCCTGATTTACCTTTTGGCCTGGTGTCTTTTCCAATACCTTATAGATACCGTCAGGGTCACTCCCGAATTTTCTTACTATCATGTCGATAGCTCTCTTCTTGAACACTTCCGCAAAACCCAAGACAAGGGAAAGACCGGTTAGACTAAGCCACTCCCCAGTCGGTACAGGCAAACCGGTTATCTTTTGAGCAAGATAATGAAGAATTAATACTATCAGACAATCGTCCGCAGGAGTTTTATGGGGTAGCATCAGAATTTTTTTGTCGTTAACATCAACCACAAATTCATCACCAAGAAATTGCACAGAGGTATTCGTAATCAGATTTACTCCTGATATTGCATCCCAAGCTTTTACTATTGCTGGCTCAAGGCTCATGTGATGTCTATACTCTCCATATTCTGGTATAATTATTCCAATACGTAGACTGGTAAATTATCAATATGCTCTTCTATCAGTGGTGTTATATCCGAAACCGTATCGATTGTTTGCTTGAGTGGCTTGTATGGAAGGAAAGCCCCATCCTTAAACTGGAAAAGTTCCTGCGTTTCCGGATTGATTACAACGAGGTGCACCCACTCATTAATAAACCATTCATAGGTTGCCGCCACGGTTTGAATTGTTTTCAGCACCACCTGAGGAAAATGTTCCACGATGACCAGGAGCCGGACGGGGTCATGCACTTCAATCATCTGGCTGGGAAGTCCTGGCCGCAAATCCCCGTCAGCGCCATTAGCGACGCCAAACAGTCCCATGACATTGTGGGGAAGTTTTGTTCCTGCGCCCAATTTCTGATTATCCACCCGTGAGAAAAAATATTCAAGGTTGATGCCGCCGCACACAGGGGCCACGGCATTTAAAATATTGAGCAGATATTTTCCATCCGGATCAACCCGGTAATCAAATGAATTCATAAAGCACCGCCGGTCTAAAAACAGGTGCGATGTCAGTGACCTTCTGCCGACAACGCACAGCGCGTTCGTGGCGTGGTTCAGTTCCGGACGAGGTTCAAAGAGAGATACCGACCGCCGTATAATTTTTTTATGGATGGTTTTCGGTTGTTGTCTGGTGTTAATGGAAACAAACCTTCTCGATCGTTCTTTGGCATTAAGGTCCAATGCCTTTTTAAAAGATTTCTGGTTAATTTGATGTCTTTTCTGGTTGCCTGATGACAAAGAGCCTTCGTCAAAAAAGATAATTTCGTCACGGGTGGTATCATGCAGGCCGCCCACAAACTGCGTCTCAGGCGGGATGGTAATTCCCCGTGCACTCAGAATCTTTCTCACTTCGGGGTGATTCATGATGTGGCACATCACGCGCGAGTTGACCGAGCCAGCCCTCCCGGAGCAAGCGCCGCAATCATAAGCTGCATAGTGCGGATTATTCACGCTGCTTGAACCATGTCCTATAATATACACGAGCGGGGCAAAACCCTTCACCAGTCCGATGCTTTTCAGAAGCCCTTCAGCACGGTTTGCCATCTCCTCGAAGGTGTACCCTATTTGCAGGCCATTTTCCTTATTATCCGGATGGGTATTTTCAATTATAAGCTTTGAAAACTTGTCCATGTGGCGGAAGGAGTATGCCGCAGCAGGTCCCATTGTTGGCCTGAAAATGTTGAGAAACAAACGGAACGCAGACCAGAATCCAATCGTATGGGCAATAAGCGCCCCGCCAAAAAAAGAGTGGGCATGTTTGGAGAGATGCACGTCCCTCTTCCGTTCGCTTTTGCTGTCGACCTGCTTGATTAAATGTTTGGGCGTAACGGGCCAGGGGCACAACTTCGTATAAAACTTTCCGTCCTCAGGCTGGTAGAAAAATTCCACGCTGAAGAATCCGGCCGTCGCAAAGGTTTCGCAGTCGGGATCCATTTTTTCAATGTAACGACGGAACGAACACTCCCGGTCGTCAATGCAAAAAACCGCCTGGAAACTGGCACAATTCACCTTCTTTTCTTCATGTTTTTTTGCGATGAAACCTGAGAGAACTTCATCGTAATAGCTCCATTCGAACGCCTCCTGCCAGATCTGCCTGATTTCAACCAGTTCCCGTTCCGGAATCTTTGCAAAGAGGTCAATAGGCTTTTCTGTAAGGCTTTTGCTGAGCGGTTGCCAGTTTTTGCCAAAGCGGAAATCGAGTGCATCTATTTCCAGCAGGAGTTCAAATACAATCAGTTCCTGAATGGTAATTTGTTTTCGGTCCAGCAGGGTTTGTGGCGCATCCTCTACAGCGGAAACCATTCCGGACCAACCCTGGTGGGCGAACTGCTGGTCAAATAAGTATTGCTTGTAGAGCGATTTATCTCCTACCAGGATGTCCAGTAACGCTTCGATTTTACATTCACTTTTCAGTAAAAGCCTTCTGGGCCAGTCTGTTCTGAAAAAGCTGGTAAAACTGATTCGCTCCATTTCTCTGATGGAGGTAAGAAAGCCTTCATTCCAGACGGGGAAACGCCATATGGAAATGCCCTGGTCCAGGTAACTGCAAAGGATACGGAAGAGCAGCGGATGTACCAGCGAATCCAGGTCGATCTTGTAATGCCTTTTCCAGTTGGCGCGCAAGGAACCTATCCTGGGAGGCGGGAGTTCAGCGTATTGCTTAAAAACCGCATACTCCTTCCATTCTTTCAAACAGTCAGCGCCCTTTCGCTCGATAATCACCTTTTCAAGCACATCTTCCCGGATGCGGCCTGATTGGTAAAGGGACCGGAATTCGTCAAGGGAGAGACTGATGCTATAGCCAAATATCTCCGAAGCGCGGCCAGTGCCGTCATGG
>JAUPKS010000173.1 GCA_030837315.1 Planctomycetota bacterium | reverse complement strand
CTACGTCAGCAAGATTTTTTACATAAACGGGGATACCCTCTGCCGTCGCATGGACAACGATATTTTCAATATCCTGTATCGTAGTGATAAGACCTATCCCCCTTATGAAATATTGTTCAGAGGCATGTTCTATATATTGTCCACCGGCATTAGCATTATTGGCAGCCAGGGCATCAAAGAGCTGCCGGAGGGTGATATTATAGGTGATGAGCTTTTTGGGATCCACCAGCACCTGGTACTGCTTTACAAAGCCGCCGAAGCTGTTGATCTCAATGATCCCCGGTGTGGTTAAGAGTCTGGGTTTGATTATCCAGTCCTGGATGGTTCTGAGTTCCATGGTATCTTTGCCCTCACCGGTAACCACGTATTGATATATCTCACCCAGACCCGTGCTAATCGGCCCCATGATAGGCTGGGCATTGAAAACCTGTGGTAGTTGCTCCTTCGCTGTTTGTAAACGCTCTAAGACCAATTGGCGGGCAAAATAGATGTTTACGTGGTCAGCAAAAACTACCGTAACCTGTGAGAGTCCCGACTTTGAAAGGGAACGCGTCTCCATAACGTTGGGTAATCCACCCATGGAGAACTCAATAGGGAAGGTAATGAGTTTTTCCACTTCAAGAGGGCCGAGTCCCGACACCTCGGTATTGATCTGCACCTGGTTTGTGGTAACATCAGGAACGGCATCGACCGGCAGACGCACAATGTAGTATAAACCCAGTCCTATAATGACACCAATCACGATAATAACAAGAAAACCTTGTTTTAATCCGTATGCAATAAGTTTGTTGATCATACCGTTTAGTGTGCGCACCCCTCCCCAAATTTTTCCTTCATGATTCCAGACTTGAGCAGGAAAGCTCCCTTGACAACCACGCTATCGTTCTTGTTTAAGCCACTCGTAACTTTCACATGGCCATCTACCCGCGTACCCAGGGTCACATCTCGTCTTAAAAAAAGTCCCTCATGAAGGGGCACAAAGACAAAGTATTCTTGTCCGTCTGCCTGAACGGCTTTCTCAGGCACAAGGGGTGAACTATTTTTTTTCTCTGATTGATGCAGAAGCAATACCTTGGCAAACATACCCGGTTTCAATTTCTCATGATGATTGCCGACCTCAGCCCGAACCTTCACGGTCCGTGTCTTTTCATCAACGGTAACTCCAATATAGGTAACAAGCCCCTCAAATTGTTCTTCCGGATAGGAGGCAACTGATATCATCACCTTATTTTCTCTAAAAACTATGGGGATATCTTTTTCGTAGATATCAAACCATACCCACAGATTTGTGAGGTCAGAAATGGTGACAATAGGGGTAAATGCATCCTTGAGTTCACCAATGGCTACATTTTTCTCAAGTACCGTACCATCAAAGGGGGCTGAAAGGATAAACAGAGAGGACACCTGGTCTTCGGCAATACCCTGGATGTCATCCTCCAACTGACCCATGAGTATTAGCTTCTCTTTTAGCGCTTTTAACTCTATCTGCGCCTGTTCGTAAGTGTTCTCCGCTTCCAGAAAATGTTTTGTGGATGAAATCTTTTGTTTATAGAGAGTTTTTTCCCTGGAATAGTTCTTTTTTGCCATCCTTAACATTGCCATCGCTTTCTTATAATTAGCCCTGACCTCCCCCAGTTCTATACTATCCAATACGGCCAGCTTCTGTCCTTTCTTCACATGGTCTCCCCAGTCCACAAATAACTCCTTAACGACTCCAGACACCCTTGGGGAAACGATAACAAAACGGTCACGGTTTGGTCCCACCTCACCCGTTGCCTTATGAGTTACCTCTATGTCAAACAACTCGACGTTTTCTACGGTTATAATCTCCCCTATTATCGATTTATCGACCTTGACGGCCCCAACCTCATAACGACACTCGTCACACTCAATAATGGAGATATTGTGCTCACAGTGCTTTTTTAATAATTCTTCATAACTGCTGTTTTTCATAGCAGGATTACACAAAGAACATTCGTTTTCCGGAACACCATGTTCAGGGCATATTTCACCTTTATGTGTATCCTGACAACCTTGATGTGCTGCAACATTTGCAATGGGAAGGATTCCCATGCATAAAAGAATAATCGTGAAATTGATCATTCTGGCTTTACATGATTGTAAATAAATCATACGTTTCTTTTTCCCTCTTAAGTAAATTGTATAGGAATTTCAAACACCCCCCATAATCCCCCCGTAAACGTGGGGAGACAAAAGGGGTGGACAAATACAAGGTGCTGAACGCCTAATTAACCGTATAGGAATCTTAAACGGGTAGTTAGTTTCCCCTCTAAAAAGAGGGGACTAAGGGGTGTGTGATAATAAGCTTTACATACCCCCAACCCCTCTTTCCAGAGGGGATTTTTTGAATGTTTTTTAAACTTGCTGCCAGAGGCAGCCTGATTTAAAATGTCTTCTTATTACCCTTATTGCTCCCTTATTTTCGTTACTGCCAGTCTTTCGATGTCTGCAATTATCAGATTTAAACTTTTTAAGGATTCTATATAGGAAATCCTTGTTTCCGCCCACGTCCTCTGTGCATCCAGCAGCTCTATATAATCAAACTCACCTTCTTTGTATCCTCGTGTAATTAACTTAAGGGATTCTTCCGCCTTTGGTAGAATGTTATCCCTATATTCAGCGACACGCTTCCGTTCCACGTTGTATGAGTTGAAATTCTTTTTTAACTGAAATAGCAGGTCGTTGTAAACCGACAGGTTATCACTTTTCGCCTTCCTTGAAAGTGCCTTACCTTTCTGTATGTTACCCTGGTTACGATTAAAAAAGGGGGCCGGTATCTCAACACCCAACTGGACGGTGTCTATATTTTCCAATGCAAGTCGTTTATAGCCTGCCGATACATTGATATCAGGTATAGCCTGCCTTTTTTCCAGCGACAACTGTGTTTCCGCTATTTCGATACTCTTCTTTGATGCCTTAAGGAATGGTTGATTATTGCTCATCGTGAGTTCCAGCTCAGGAAGTGACAACTCCACGGGTCTTGATAAAAGTTTTCCAGTGACATCATCGATGATCTCCTCCGGAATGCCCATCACCGTTTGTAACTCCTTT
>JAUPKS010000172.1 GCA_030837315.1 Planctomycetota bacterium | reverse complement strand
TTCCATTTTATTTAAGCGGATTATACGATGTATGGCATAGAGAATCCCCCTTAGACTTCGTCGTGAGCTCTGTCGAACGAAAAGGGGGCGAGGGGGTTGTAAAATAGCACTGAAAAAACACAACCCCCTGAATCTCCCTTTATTAATGGGGATTTAAACGGAATAATTTAACGCCTATAGGACTCAGGGGTGGGTTCGCTCCGCTTAACTCATCCAAACCGCAAACTGCCAACGGTTTGACGACAACAGGAACGGTAAGAGGAAAAAAATCACCAACACAGGAATATGTACCCCGTGATGCCCTCACAACTTAGCATACCTTAAATATTTAACTTGATTGCATAGGATTTTCATTTTATTTATGCGGTTTTTAGAGTGGCATGAACAAACCCTGCTTGTCGGTGTTTAACTTAACTGTACATAATTTTAGCACAATTATTCCCCTCTTGGGAGGGGTTAGGGGTGGGTACCTTGGTTGTGAAATCTCAGTGGACATCTTACGAATTACTGGCTTACCCACCCCTTAAATCCCCTCCCAAGAGGGGACTTTCTAGCTTGATGTTAAGGAATTTCAAACTTTTGTGATTCCCCTCTAGTAAGAGTGGACTTCGTCGTGAGCTTAGTCGAGCGATACAGGGGTGTGTAAGTTTGTCATAACACACCCCCGGCCCCTCTTTCTAGAGGGGAGAGTAAAAGTAGATTCCGAAGGCAGCATAATTAAATTGTATAGGAATATTCATTTTCTTTATGCGGGTTTGCGGTAGGGTGCGTTAAGTGGAGGGAACCCACCCATGAGTCCCTTCCCGGAAGGGGATTGAGGGGCATAAGCGTTAACTTTAAGAAGCAACTATAGCATTTAAGAGTAGAATATCGAACAAGGAATAATGAATGTCGAAGGATAATAGAATATTTGATTTTGAAGAAAGCTTAATAGATTTTGCCGTCAGAATTATTCACACAGCGGAATCCTTGCCAAAAACCAGGGCGGAAAATCAGATTGCCGGGCAACTCATTCGCTGCGGTACATCACCTGCTCCCAATTATGGTGAAGCTCAAATTCCGATTTTTGTGACAAGCGTAAAAACCGCGAAACAAAATGAAGATAAGAAAACCTCATAATTCAAAATTCCTTGTTCGATATTCGTTATTCAACACACGGTTAAATTGATCCGTTATTTTAAGTTTTTATTGTATCTATGGTTCCATTTTGCTATATACGTTCTTAATAATTATTGTAACATTTTAGCCGTTTGAAAAAATGCCTTTCAATAAACCACCACTGCTTGTTCCCAAACCATGTGCTGAACTTGTTGAAGCATCCGTTTGGGAACACCATTGCAGAGAAACTGAGTTTCTCGTCCATTACACTCCCAAACAGGAGTTTGGGAGCGAGCAGTTGAAAGATATTTTTCAAAATGCTAAATTGTTACTAATTATTTTGTTTTTTGCCAGAGAGACGTTTCCTTTTAAGAAAAAGTGATTGAATGCATATCCCCGATGGATTCCTGGACACAAAGATGTGGGTCGGAATGGGCGGTATTTCCAGCGCATTTGTTACCGTTGCCGTTCGAAAGGCAAATAAACAAATATCAGAGAAACACATTCCTCTCCTGGGTGTTATGGCGGCCTTTGTCTTTGCCGCACAGTTGTTTAATTTTCCCGTAGGCGGAGGGACGAGTGGCCACTTTATGGGCGCAACGCTGATTGCCATTTTGCTTGGCCCCTGGGCTTCCGTTCTCATCATGACCACGGTACTTACCGTCCAATGTCTCGTCTTCCAGGACGGCGGACTTACCGCTTTAGGGGCAAACATCTTCAACATGGGGATTGTGGGGGGGGTTTTCGGATACTATGTAAACATGGCGATCAAATTGATTGTTCGCAATAAAAAATGCATTTTTATTGGTGGTTTTACAGCGGCATGGTGCTCAATTGTACTGTCAGCAGTCTGTTGTGCAATCGAATTAGGTATGTCAGGCACGGTGCCTTTAAAGATTGTTGTGCCGGCAATGGCCGGTATTCACGTAGTTATTGGCATTGGGGAAGGGCTCATTACGGTGGCGACACTAAGCCTGCTTTTACGGGTAAGACCAGATTTGTTACACGTGCAAAAAATATAGTGGAGCATTACTCCTTTTATGAAGTTATCAAAAAATAATATCATATTGTTTATCATCTTTGGTTTGTCTTTCATAATTGGGCTTATCTTCCTTATCATGCCTTTTATCTCTGAGATGCCCGATGGTCTTGAAAAAGTCTCGGAAGATACGATGGGATTTTTAAAAAAAGATGATTTCATGCCCACACTGAAAGCCCCTATGCCTGATTACACACTACCCACAATAAAACATAAATTCAATAAACAGTATGCCGGTATTATCGGGGTATTTGTTGTATTCGGAATAACAGTATTTATAGGGTATTTATTGAGAAAGCGGCGCAAAAATTTATAGGATTAGTCTTTAGCAGGTCAACATGACGAACTTTAAATAGGGCTCTGTGAAATGTATTCCATCTACGGGAAAGTCTAATCCTTGCGATGAAACATCAATAAGCTTGTATTGTTTTTGCGTGAAGCATTTTACCGTCGGTAATAATTGGAAGAATTTCGAGAAATTCATTTTTGCTATGTTCGTGGAAAAGACGAGAATCCCGTCCTTACGAAGGAGATTGAGTCCCTGTCCGATTAACTTTGGAAAGTCCTTTTCTACGGTAAATATGGCTGTTTTGCTTGTTGAAAAACTCGGGGGATCGATAATGATCATATCGAACGTCCGGTCTTTTTTTTGAAATCTTTTGGTCCAATCCCATACATCTCCTGCGATGAACTCGTGATTTGTGACGTCAAGTTGGTTTAGCAAGAAATTCCTTTTGCTCCATTCGATTGCCTTCTTAGACAAGTCCACATTGGTCGTCCTGACTGCTCCCCCAATGCTTGCATAAATTGAAAAGGAGGAGGTATAGCAAAAGCAGTTCAATACCTCCTTGTCTTTAGCCAGGGTCTGCACCTTCTTCCTGTTATCCCGCTGATCGAGAAATAGTCCGGTTCCACCGCCTTCACAAAATGAAGTATCGAATTTTATACCGTTTTCAAGTACTACAAAATCCTTAGGAATATCAGTGCCTGAAACTAAGTGCGTTTGAATATCGTTGCCCTTCAATCGTATCTTTTCGGTAATGGTTTCTGGCAGTAATGTTTCTTTAAGGGAATGGTAAATACCTTCCTTTATGTGCTTATCATACGATTTAAAATATTGCACAAGGATATTTTTGTTGTAGACGTCTATGGTCACATCAGGTAGGGCATCTCCGTAAGAATTTACCAACCGGTACACGTTTGTGCTGTCGTGGTTTATATATTTTTTCCTTAAAGACCATGCATTACAAATGATATGGTTATAGGGTAGCATGGTTATTGGGAACAAAATAATGTGTTGTCATGTTTATGAACATGTAAATTTTAGATTAATTGTTGTTACGGTTAAGGAGGTTATATGCATGATAACAAAAACATTTTTTGTATGCTCGAATTGTGGTAACGATAAGGAATTTAAAATTTTTACCAGCAACTTTCAAGTTATTAAACAATCTCCTGAACTGGGCATACGTACTGAGGAAAGCGACGTTTTGCCCAGCCTAAGACAAAAAGATAATCATATTGAATGCCAGTTGTGTTCCCAAAGGTTTGAGTATGACGACGCAGCTGCCATCGGGAAAAAATATATCCAGGAGACACAAAGGCTTCAAAAACCGGACAATTGTGCGTCTTTCTAAATAGGATCGATATGAACAAAGGCCTTATGGATACTTTCAATGGCTTCTACTGCCCGTTGAACATCTTTCCCGATAGCATGTGCCTTTGTTAATGTCGAACTCTGATCCAGAGATATATGAATTTCAACATGGATATAATTGCCTACATAATGCGCACGGACGTCGTGAATTCCTATAACACCTGCAACGGCACTTGCCTTCTTTTTTATCTCCTCCATAATACAGGCTTCTGGTTGTCTACCCATAAGGTAATCGATATTTTGAACGCCGATTTTATAACCTGAATAGATAATCCAAAAACTGATCAGCGTTGCTGCAATATCGTCCATTTGCGCATAACCGAAGAGTCCACAACCGACACCGACAAGGGCAGTAGATGATATATAGACATCGTTTCTGCTGTCAATAGAGCTCGCCAGTAAGGCAGGACTGTTCATTTTGTGGCTTATCTTTTTAAAGTATTTAGACATGATTAACTTCATACCTATCGATATCAGGAGTGTTATAATTGCAGGGATGCCGATCTTATGGACATGAGGTTCCATGAGCTTAAAAACAGAGGTGTGCAGGATTTCAAATCCTAAAATACCTGCAAAAATTGCCACAATCAAACCTGCTATCGGCTCTGCCCGATGGTGACCGAAAGGATGTCCCTCGTCTGCCTGTTTTGATGAGGTCCTTACCGCAAAGAAGATGATTATTGAAGAAATAATATCGGTAAGGGAGTTAATGGCATCTGAAATAATGGCCAGGCTGTTTGACATGATACCGGCACTGATCTTAATAGCGAACAGAAAGGTATTACAAATAATCAGAATAATCGTTGCCTGACGGCCTTTATTTTTCATGCATATCCACCACTTTTAATCCTGAATTATGTGTGCTTTACACAATAGTTTCGTAATATTTACAAGATTCTAGCAGTAAATACAACGAAATACTTTTCTCCTTTACTCATGAATCTTTAAAATGTAAATTATAGTCATGAAGATTAAATTCCTTGGTGCAGCAAAAACCGTTACCGGTTCCTGTTATTATGTTCAGGCAAATAATATTAATATCCTAATTGATTGCGGTATCTTTCAGGGGACCAGGGATAACGAAGAAAGAAATCTTAACCCGTTCCCATTCATGCCTTCAGAAATTCACTATGTCCTATTAACCCATGCACACTTAGATCATTCTGGTCTCATTCCAAAACTGGTAAAAGACGGTTTTAAAGGCAGGATACTTGCCACTCGTGCTACCGTGGACTTATGTGGTGTCGTATTGTTGGATTCAGCCTATATACAGGAACGTGATGCGGAGTTGGAAAATAAAAGGAGAATCAGGGCAGGGAAACCACCAATAAAGTCCCTGTATACCGTCCAGGAAGCTGCTGATAGTATTGCGTATTTTCAAGGGGTTAACTATAATGAAACACTAGATATGAGTAACGGAATGAAGGTAAGATTCCAGGATGCGGGACATATCCTGGGTTCTGCCATAGTTGAGTTATGGGTAAAAGACGATACGCAGGAAAAGAAGCTGGTCTTCTCAGGCGACCTTGGTCAAAAGAATCTGCCTTTAGTTAAAAATCCAACGCCCATTGAAGACGGGGATTATGTTTTCATAGAATCAACATATGGTAACCGAAAGCATAAAGGTATACAGGAAACCATCGATGAATTCACCCGGGTAATTACAGAGGCCATAAAAAAGGCCGGTAATGTGCTTATTCCAGCCTTTGCCGTGGGGCGCACCCAGGATATCCTTTATATCTTGAATCAGTTGACCAGAGAGGGGAAGCTGAATCGTCTTCTGGTCTTCGTCGATAGCCCCATGGCCTTGCAGGCTACGCGCATAACGTTAAAACATCCTGAATGCCTGGACAAAGAGACCCTGGAACTTATAAAAAATGATAAGTTTCCTAAAAACGGACTATCGTTAAAGTTTACAGAGTCGGTCGAGGAATCAATGGAAATAAATAAGATTCAAAGCAATGTGATAATCATCTCTGCCAGCGGGATGTGTGAGGGCGGTCGCATTCGGCATCATTTAAAGCATAATCTATGGCGTTCTGAATGCAGTGTCATCTTTGTAGGATTCCAAGCGGTGGGTACTTTAGGCCGCAGGATTGTTGAGGGAGCTAAAACGGTAAGGATTTTTGGTGAAGAGATTGCCGTGAATGCTACGATTTATACCATTGGTGGTCTTTCCGCCCATGCAGACCGGGATGGACTCCTGGATTGGCTCGGTAAATTCAAAAAGAAGCCCCGGCGTGTCTTCGTAATGCATGGTGAAGAACAAACTGCCTTAGACTTTGCAAGGACTATTCAAGATCGGTTACAATTAGATGCTTATGCGCCTGATATCATGGAAGAGATTCAAGTATAGGCGTTTTATGATAAGGAAAATAAAAGGAAAATAATTTATATGCGTATTCCACTGACTAAATATGGAATCAGAGAACTGGTGCTCTTTGGTATTCCCTGTGTGACTGGAATAGGGTTATCTCTTGTACTATTACCCTGGATTGCTCCTATTCCAATTTTTTTTCTGGCTTTCTTGTTTAATTTTTTTCGAGATCCGAATAGGCACACCCCACAAGGTGCAGGGCTCATCATTGCCCCTGCCGATGGGACGGTATCTCATATCGTACCGGTCTTTGAAGATAATTACTTGAAATGTGATACGACCAAGATCAGTATTTTTATGTCCGTGCTGAATGTACATGTGAACCGTGTACCAGTCCATGGACGTGTTGAGTTTATAAAACACACAAAAGGCAAATTCCTGGATGCCAGGGACGATGAGTGTTTTAGCAGTAATGAAAACAATCTGATGGGTTTGTCTATCATGGGAAGTAGTACAAAGATTGCAGTAAAACAGATTGCGGGCAAGATTGCCAAACGCATTGTTTGTGCTTGTAAGACAGGAGATGTTTTTGAACAAGGGCAACGATTTGGTATGATTAAGTTTGGCTCACGCGTGGAGGTGTTTGTCCCGAATTCGGTGAAGCTTGATGTGATGGTCAGGGTAGGAGAAAAGGTGACGGCGGGGAAGACCATACTGGGTAGAATACATAATTAAGAATCTATAGATACTATAATAGTTCAAGGTGTATATTTCTTTACTTTTGGCAAGGAATTGAGGTATACGATTTTGGACTTCAGATTAAATCATAAATCGCAAATCTGAAAGCTGAAATCTAAAATTGTTTTCGCTTATGTTCACCGGCATAATTGAGCATTTAGCATCGGTAAAAAACTTGTCGCTGAAGGCAGGGGGGGGTGAGCTGTTTTTAAATTTTTCGGGCTTTTACAACGATCTTACGTTAGGGGAGAGTATTGCCATTAATGGGACATGCCTCACGATAAGAGAGATTTCTGGCAAGGTCGTTAGCTTTGACGTTTCCGGTGAAACCCTGAAAAAAACCACACTGGAAAAATTACGATATGGTGAAAATGTCAATATTGAAAGGGCGTTAAGGGTAGGCGACAGATTGGGAGGTCACTTTGTTACCGGTCATGTGGATGGCATAGGCACCGTAAAAGGGAAGAAGCAATCTACCGATCAATGTACCATGTCCTTTTCCGTTGAAAAAAGACTTGCCGACATGATGATTGAAAAAGGTTCTGTTGCCATAGATGGGATCAGTCTCACGATCGTCGATCTTGCGGACGGCGCTTTTTCCGTGGCATTGATTCCCTATACTCTAACCTCGACTACCTTAGGATTCAAGAAAGTAGGGGATCCAGTAAACATCGAGATTGATATGATGGGTAAATGGATCAAAAAACTTTTGATGAATATACAAGGGGGAAAACCCGGGATTACACAAGAGCAATTGATGGAACAAGGGTTTTTGTAATGTAGGCTGCATATGAATGGGAGAAGACGCACAGATCGCCCATATCCATAAGTTTTGTAAATCTATTTTGAGCATTTTTCCCTCAACGACATCACTTCTTGCTCATGATCAACACCATGTGCAAGAAATTTCTTGCACTAACGTTACTAAGAAAAAGCAATTTGCTTTATTTCCAGCCCTGAGCGGTATCTGGGTAGCTATACTTTAAAGGCTAACAGATTGTGGCTTATTAAACATTTTAAAAATATACTCAACGTGTTCATTAATTGTGATTTATTAAAAACATGAAAACAAGAACCCCAAAGGGGTAAAATGATTATAGACTTTCATTGAGTAGTATTAAATGTATCGTTAGGAATTTCAAAACAAAATCACAATCTGTGAACGTTCTCAGTATAGCATGGATGCAATCTCATTTATACGGGCAAAGGCCTCGATCCTGTTATACAGCAATACGCTATGAGTAATTTTCTGTGGGCGCTTAAATTTTTAACGATCATTCCTATAGATAAAGATGACAGGATAAAACCACATGGGCGAACCCCCGTGGTATATTGGTTTCCCGTAGCAGGTTTATGCATAGGTATTTTCCTGTCTATTGCTTATCTGCCGCTCTATTTCTTTTTCCCCCCCCTTATTACCGACGCCTTGATTATCCTTATTTCTATTGCCATAACGGGTGCGTTGCACCTCGATGGCCTTGCAGATACCTGTGACGGTATCTGGGGTGGTTGGAATAAGGAAAAACGCCTCGAAATCATGCGGGATAGCCGCATAGGGAGCTTTGGAGCCATTGGGCTGATTTGTTTACTTGGGCTCAAATACACGAGCTTCCTGAGCATTGGAGAAATCTCTGCAATAAATAATTCGCCTTTTCATGCCAGCGTAAAATGCGCCTCCTGCTTCATTTCGCCTGTCCTGCTCAATAAATGCGTTGCGTTAGTGGTCATGCCCGTTGTAGGGAGATGGGCACAGGTCTGTGCTGCCGGGTTATCGACATATGCCCGAAACGAGTCGGGTACCGGAAGCTTTATCACGGTAGGTACTACACGAAAGCAGGTGTTCTATGCATCGCTTTTCCCTGTTTTTTTATTTTGGTTATTTTATAACCTGAAAGGGTTTGTGATATTTGCAATAATAATTATTTTCACGCTCAGTTGGATTTGGTATATTAAAAAGAAAATCGGTGGGATGACGGGAGATACTTTGGGTTTTATGAATGAAGTAACGGAACTTTTATTTTTGTTAAGTCTTTTAATACTTAGTAAATTTTAAAATAGAGAACAATATGGGTTATTCATCATATCTTAGACCTAGATCAGAAACTATCTCTGAAGAGGGCAGT
>JAUPKS010000171.1 GCA_030837315.1 Planctomycetota bacterium | reverse complement strand
GCTGCTGATAGAGCCAAAGCACCTAATAAGCCGTATGATATCAGCAAGATTGATTTTAAACGTCTGCGTGCAGAATTTGATAATGCCAGAACGAAAAATACTACCGTCCAAAGCCTGAAAAGCGTGATAGAAAAGAAACTGCAGCGGCTCATTCAGAGAAATCCGCTCCGAACAAACTTTCAGGAACATTATGAAAAAATTATTGCCGGATATAACAAAGAAAAAGACCGTCAAAATATTGAAGCCACTTTTGAGGCGTTACTGAAATTTGTCCAGGAGCTTGACGAGGAAGAAAACAGGTCAGTGCGGGAAGGGCTGGATGAGGAGACTTTGGCTATTTATGATCTTCTTTCAAAGTCTGATTTAACGGCTAAAGAAATCCAAAAGATTAAAAAGATAGCAAAGGAACTTTTAGAAAAACTGAAAGAAAAATTAAAAAATCTCTATAAGTGGCAGGACAAAGAGCCGACACGGGATGAAGTAAAGGTATTAATTAGAAATTTTCTGTGGGACGAGAAAACCGGCTTACCTGTAAATTTTTACACTCAAGACGATGTGGCGCGAAAGTCAGAGGAGGTTTTTTTCCATGTCTATCGGGCATATCCGACCGTGCCGTCACCGTATTATGCCGCTGCCGGGTAGGGTTTCTCTGTTTAAGCATGAATATCTTATTACACCGATGAGGAATTAGACTTCATCCCTTCGGCTTCACTCAGGACAGGCATCAACTACGACATTAAATACCGTATGGGTAAAGAACTCGAACTCGAAGGCGAAGATGAAGAATAAGTTTTATTCCATCAAAATGTATCGTAATAACTGACTCCTGCTTTTATATGTTTTAAATTTCCCTTAAAACTCAATCCTTGATTTAAGATTAAACAATGTATAAGATTGATGAATCTATTGGGATAGCTTTATCCCAATATTAACAGATAAGTAGTATTTTTGAGTAAACATAATGCCGAGTAACGGACATATTGAAAAACTCCCTAACGCACCCTTACAAGAAGTGATATTTGAAATTCGATGGGATTTAAATATAAATTCGGCCAGCAATCGGGAATTTGATGAGGGTTTTGCTATTGCTTTAGGACAATTGGTAACCTTGTTGAAAAACGATTTTCCTCACGTGGTACACAAAATACCCGGTGATTTTCCGACAGAGCTACTAAACTATTCCACCCTCTACCAGTTTTGGAAAGGTGAAAATATTTGGCCTGTACTGCAATTGGGTCCCGGCATTTTTACGGTAAATGATACAGATAAAAAGTACTGTTGGAAGGAAACCTTTTTTCCACTGATTGTGGAATCTACCAACAAGCTATTTGAGGCGTATAATCAAAAAATCAACCTGAATATTTGCAGCCTCCGCTACATTGATGCTGTAAAATTAAAGGATTATCAAGTAACCGTTAAAGATAATTTATTACCTTTTATAAATGATTCACTGAAAATAGAACTGCATAACCATTTTGACACACCAGGTCCCCTGGAAGGCCTGAATTTGAATCAAACATTCGGGTTAAAAGATGGGTCTGTTTTGCATATTAACGTGGCAACAGGCAGTGATAAAAAAACCCATGATCCCACATTGGTTTGGCAAACAGCAATAATCAAAAAAGGCAGGTTTGCTAGAAATGAAATGACGGAATGGTGTACACATGCCCATGAGATTATTTCACCATTATTTAAAGAAATGACAAGGGGGAGGTTTTATGATAGCTTTACAAGAAACGCCTCTGTATAGAAAACGTTGTGCATGCTCTTCTATTTATCTTTCAGAAGAATTTGAAACTGAACAACAGGAATGGAATCCTAGTATTGTTATAGATGTTTATTCACATACGCCTCCACTAAGTAACGCAGCCATGAAGGCTGCTTCAAAAATTTTAGGTTTTAAAAACCTTACCGATAACTGGGATAGTTATGAAGCTGAAAAACCTTCAGAAAGCGCCATTGGTAATGCATTATCATTTATAAGAGCTATTGATGCGCATGAAATTCCGGTTTACTTTACTGCTCCCGGCCCTAATGGAGAGATTGTGGTAGAACTTAGAAAAGGAAATTACGAGGCTGAAGTATATTTCAATGCCGATAATTCAAATGAGGTTTTGATTTATGAGGGCGATACCTGTATTTCAGAGGGTATGCTTGATCATTTATTGCCTCAAATACTTGAGCTGTTTTAATGGAAGTCATACTGGATAATGATAATCTGCTAAGAAGAGTTCCCTTTGTTGATCCTAATTATGTAAAGGATGACGGCACGCTCACTTCATTCGCATTTCAATTAAAAAGAGGAGAGTATGGCCTTTCAGTAAATATTGAGAGATTAACCACCTACGAGGATAGTATTCAAGATATACATAGATTTAGGTTGTATTATCTAAAAGCACAACAACCCAGAGAATTGGGGCTAGAATGTGTGCATGACCCTCAATCTGCCAACAATGCTCACGCCTTGATAAAGGGTGAAATTACTAAAAAGATATCGAGAGAACTTGCCAAATCAGCAAAAAGAATTACCTATCCCGATTAAAAATTGGAAATATTTGCAACAGTAGGAAATAACGGCATATTAAAACTACCTAAAACGGCCTTTCTGTGCAGCCGGCAAGTGCCAGCCGGTGTGGTGCTCAAATGCTACGATTGGGCCATTGCACAACGTGAGGCAGGGAGGTGCATCATCAGCGGCTTTCATAGCCAATTAGAAAAAGATGTGATGCACTACCTGCTCAAAGGCACACAGCCCATCATGCTTGCACTGGCAAGAGGTCTTAAAAAGAGACTAGAACCCGAATTAAGTGATGTCCTAAGCGAAAAAAGATTGTTGATCATTACGCCATTTGACGAAAAAGTTAAACGAGTCACCAGAGAAACAGCCAACCAGAGGAACCGTTTCATGGCAGAACTGGCAGATGAAATATTTGTTGCCTATGCCTCACAGGGCGGAAATATTGAGAAGCTCATTACAGATATTTCATTCAAGGGAAAAACAATTTCATCCTTTAAAACAAAGTAAAAGATTGAGATTCTGGAGTATATATGATAAAGCTTAATGAATTTATTTCATAGATACACATGAGCTAATTGATAATCATTTTTCCCGATACAAAATCCAGAAAATAGTTTCGCTTAAAACTTGAGCCGGGATATAACAGGGTCATGCCGAAAATAATAGAGATGTGCATTGCATAAGCAGTCCGACGAACCAAAGCCCTTCACTGGCACCACAGCATCCTTCATGTTTCCAATCTCCTGGCTCAGCACACACTCCCTGTCCTTTTCACCGCCATACGCACGGACAGAAACTACCTGCCCATACTGTAACAAATAATCGATATGCCAGTGAACCTTCTTTTTCCGCCGCACGTGTCTTTGAATCCTGTGTTTCAGGCTGTTTTGTGCACTCCCAACATAGATATAAAAACCCGGTCGAAAATAAAAGGTACCCAGGCATCCGACCTTTATATAACACCCTTGAGGTAGTTTAATGCAGAGGCAATATATACCTGTATTTACCGTGAGATTTATCTTCATTCCCAATTACTCAGTGCCTGAAGATTCTAATGGTTTCTCACTACAACCAAACACAACAACCATCAGTCACCAATTTGTAATCTGATAACGGCGAATAATTACCTACTTAAAAACAGTATAAAAGATTCTTTTATAAATGGAAAGTCCATATTTTTAATACCTGCCTTTCTCTTCTTCAAAGTGCAGGTATTTTGGTTGCGACTATGTTGCACTGTGTTATAATAACCTCGAAATTTAATCTGCCACCTATGGCAAGCGACAAAACCACGTTCAAATTGATATTCGGAAGGTCGGAAGAAAAGGAGGGTAATAAAGAGGAGAAGGAGGAACAACGAAGCATAGGAAGAATGGGTAGTGGGATAGCAGGGAAACGCCGTTCCACATTTCAAAAAGTCTTTTTATGAAAACACGTTTTCAAATTTAATGCAGGAGGAGAAAAAATGAAAAATTTCATTTATCTGTGTTCTTGTATAGCGTTGATTGGTTTTATGACAGGCTGTGCACAAAAAACCGGTTCGGTGACATCTGAAAAAACCATAAAGGAAGCGCCGGCGGTAACAGAACCGGCAAGATTTGGCTTTCCGCACGATTATAAGAATTGGACACATGGCACATCAAAAATTATCCTGGATAAAGAAAGCCCTCTCTATGGATTTCAACAGGTATTTGTAAACAATGTCGCTCTTGATGCATACAAGCGAGGCAGCGGATATCCCGACGGCAGTATGCTGGTTCTGGGGTTTTATGAAGCGATCGAAGAAGGCGATGAAATCGAACAAGGAAATATACTTTGGTATGCTGTAATGAAAAAAGATTCTCGTGCAGGAAAAACGAGCGGATGGATTTTTGACGGATTTAACGGCAAGACATATCAGTCAACCATTGATGATCCTGTTACCGGCTGCTATAATTGCCATATAGCCAAAAAGGACAGGGAATATGTCTTTACCACCTTTGCTGGTGATATTTCCGTGCCCAAAGGTACCCAGCTACCGGCAAAGCCTGGTAGCTTTGCATTTACTGCGGACGTACGCTCCTGGCGCCATTCAAACTCCAAGGTCATACTGGACAAAAAAAGCCCGCTGTATGGTTTCCAGCAAATCTACGTGAATGATACGGGTTTTAAAGCGAATAAATCAGGTGAGACATATCCCGACGGAAGCCATATAACAGTAGGATTTTACGAACCTGTTCTCGATGGGAAAACCATTTCGCAGGGAGATGTCATCTGGTATGCCTCCATGAAAAAGGATTCAAAGGCTGCCCCAGGGACAGGAGGATGGATTATGGACGGATTCGACGGTAAAAAGTTACATTCGGTAGTAGACGAACCTGTTTCGGGTTGTTTTAATTGCCACCTTACTCAAAAATCTAACGATTACGTATTTTCCAAATACATTCCTTAAAACAGGGAACAGCGCTTTTTAGAACATAAGGGGTTTTGGCAATTACCTAATGAATTCAATTGGAGGAAGCGGTAAATGAAGGAGATTTTATCGTTTGTTGGGTTGTCAATAATTCTTGGTATTTTTGGGAGTGCAATACAGGCTCAAAAACTCGATAAAGGAGTAGGCCCATACGGAGAATACTGGAAACCGATTCCAACACAAAGATACTGGGCGCCAGATTATTTCTACTCTCCGCCATCGGAACCAAAGGGTGTTTTCGGCGCCGACGAATGTACCCTTTGTCATAAGGCATTAAATCCCGGACTAGTGAAGGCATGGGCAGAAAGCAGTCATGCAAATCTTGACAGGCTTCAGGGGTATCAGAAAGAAAAATTAGCCGATATAGAAAAAAACCTGGGGAAAAAGCTCACAAAGGTAGGTTGTATTGATTGCCACGGCAAGGTTGGAGCAGAAAAGCTGGACCATGAAAAAGACTTAGTAATGCCCAATCCTGCCCTTTGCGGTGGATGCCATAAGCAAGAGTTTGAAGAATTCGAATCGGAAAAACAATACGGTATTCCCGATTGGAAACCAGGCAGAGAAAGCCACGCAAAAGCATACGACGCTAATCTGGACGTGGATGTATGGGCAGCGGTAGACAAGAATATTGTTCAGGGTTGTGATATGTGCCACAACATCCAGCACAAGTGCGATAGCTGTCACACCCGGCACGCCTTCAAGGCTTCTGAATCCAGGAGGCCGGAGGCATGCCAAACCTGCCATAACGGACCGGACCATCCTGACATCGAATATTACAGGGACTCCAAACACGGCTCCATCTACTTTATTGAAGGACATACCTGGGATTGGAACAAACAACTCAAGGATGCCAATTACATTTCCCCTACCTGTCAATCCTGCCATATGTATTATAAAGGGCAGTATTCCCACAATATGGTCAGAAAAGCCATTATGGGCGAGGGCGATGTGTTGTTTTATGACAACATCTTTAAAGGAATCAAACCAACAGATTATATCAAGAATAGCAAGGAACTCATGTCAAGGCGAGAGGCGTGGATTGAGGTTTGTGTAAAATGCCATTCTCCAAGGTTTTCACGAGATTATTTGGACTCTATGGATAAGGCCTCAGATTCGATTTTCCAATACGTGAGTGACGCCTATGCTACAATAAAATCCCTTCATGAAGAGGGAATACTCTATCCTATGCCAGAAAACAGGCCCAAGGCACCTGCCCCTGTGACAGAAAAGTATCCGGAACTGTTGGGAGGTTTCTACGGAGAATTTTGGGCAAAGAGCGGTAATCCGAGCAAGATTGAAAAGGATTTCTTATACATGTGGGAGAACGACGCCTTTCTGGTCCGAAAGGGTTTGGCTCACATGAACCCAAACGGCTTTACCTATATCTCCTGGTCTAACTTGCTCAAGAAATACGTGGATATACAAAGCGAGGCACATACCTTAAGGCGGCTGGCGGCACTTGAAAAGAAGGGCAAGTTCCGTGCAAGGGCAAAAACGAAAAACAAATAAGCACGAACAGAGCCCGCAGAGAGGTATTTTTGATTTTAAAAGGTGCTAAGGAAACAGGAATGCATACGTTTTTTCCCAATGCGTGGTTTTGATTTGTCTGCGCAGACGCGAAATGAAGAATGTCAGATTTTTTAAGGAATAAAATCTTAGTAATAACGCAATAAAAGACATGGAAAATATCACACAATGGCACCTTACTTTTGTCGGCCTTGAAAACCTTTGGTTGCGTGTACTTGTCCTGTTTCTGGCAATCACGGCAGTTTATTTTTCCTGGCATGGCGTCAAAACTATCTCCACCCCTGGCAAGCGATTGCTCCTTTTCGCACTCCGTTTTTTAGCTACAGCGATTATAGTTCTTCTTCTTCTTCAGCCACACATGGAACAGCAGGATGTTCTTAAGTTAAAGAACAAGGTCGTGTATCTTCTGGACAATTCAAAGAGCATGACTTTAAAGGGGGGGGATACTGGTATCTCCCGATCCCAGCTTGTCAATGATTTCTTCACAGACAACGTATCTTTTATAGAAGAACTGCAAAATAATTTTGATGTCGATTACTTATCCTTTTCAGATATTGTCAAAGAGATTTCTTATCGTGATATCGAAAAGGGCATTGTCTCCGATGGCACAAATACCGACATCGCCCGGATACTCAAACTCCTTAAGAAGCGTTATGAAGGTAAATCCGTTAAGGGATACTTGATTTTTTCTGATGGTGCGGACACGACCGAACTTCCTTCAGGCGTAAATAAAATCGAAATTATTTCCAGTCTTGCGAAAGACCTCTCTGCCCCATTCTTTGCGTTTTCACCAGGGGGCAATATGGAGGCCAGGGACGTTGCCATTAGTAATGTTTCCTACGACAGCTTTACCTTTGTAAGAAGTCCGTGGAAATCGGATGTCGTCATAAAGATATTAGGATATAAAGACCTTAAGCTCCCGATTACGCTAAAACAAGGTAACGACATCATTTATTCGAAGGTACTGGATACCGGAAATGAGAGGGAACTTCATATTGACCTTTCATTTACACCTCACGCAACAGGAACATTCCTCTACACGATCTCTCTCCCCGTGCAACCTCATGAAGCAATTACAGAAAACAATCAGGCCAGTTTTCTCGTAAAGGTGGTGCGTGACAAAATCCGGATTATGCATGTCTGCGGACGTCCGTCATGGGATGAACGTTTTCTGAGACAGGTCTTAAAAAGTGACCCCAATATCGATCTCATATCCTTCTTTATTCTGCGAACACCAACTGATGTCTCCGATGCACGGAATGACGAACTCAGCCTCATCCCTTTTCCCGTAGACGAATTATTTACTCAGGCGCTGAACAGTTTTGATTTGGTTATCTTTCAGAACTTTGACTATCGTCCCTATGACACGGCATTTCTCAGATTTTCACATTATCTGAATAATCTCCAGGAATTTGTAACAGAACAAGGTGGAGGTTTTCTCATGATTGGCGGTGATATTTCGTTTTCACAAGGAGGATATGACGGCACTCCGATCGATGAAATCCTCCCCGTAAATCTCAACACAGCGAAAGACACCATCGATACTACCCGATTAAAAGCAGTCCTGACCAATGACGGACTAAAACATCCCGTGACTGCCTTTGATGACAACCCAGACAGAAACATCGCTATCTGGAAAGACCTCCCGGAACTGGACGGATGTAATGTAGCTGCCGACGTAAAGCCTGACGCCATACCACTGGTAATCTATCCGACAAAAGGGAATCCGCCGCTTGTTTCCGTTCGCGACGCAGGACAAGGGAGATGTATGGCTATTACAACCGATTCTTTATGGCGATGGAATTTCCTGTCCGTTGGGAAAGGCGGAAGCAACAGGCCTTATATAAAATTTTGGCAAAATTCCATAAAATGGCTTATTAAAGATCCGACGCTGAATCCTATCCATATCACAATAAACAAAGAAACGTTTTTACCAAACGAAGAAGTACAAATTAAGATAGATGCGGTAGGGGGAAATTACCAGCCACTGGACGCTGTGCAATTAGACATAGATATCACAGGAGAATTTTCCGGCAAAAACATATTCTCTGCAAAAGGGACCACAGGAAGTGATGGTCAGTACAGATTTACCATCAAACACGACACAGAAGGCTACTATATCGTTAAAGCCGTGGCAAAGAAAGGAAATGACGACATTGGACAGGATTATACCGTTTTTAATATAGCTTTACAAAACAAGGAATTCAAAGACCCTTCTATCAGGCGGGACATCCTTGCCGGGCTAGCCGAGGTTTCCGGGGGAAAATACTTCGATCTTCCAGCAAAAAATATTGGGGATAAGCTTTCCATTGAAAACCCTGCTATTGTAAAACTCGTAGGTAAACGACACATCTCTTTGTGGGATAATGGTTACATTTTTATAATACTACTAGCCATCGTTTCCAGTGAATGGTGGATAAGAAAGCGGGGAGGATTAAGCTGAGGCAAAAAAACGCTTGCAAAAAAACGCTTAATTTAGTATATTTCATTTTTTGCTCTCCATACCTTTAAGTCGGACGCTATTACCGTCAAGGTATATTATAAAGAGGTTTTGCTTGATAATAGCGATTGATGGTCCTGCGGGTTCCGGAAAGAGTACCGTTGCAAGGATGCTGGCAAATCGGCTGGGTTTTAAATATCTCGACACAGGAGCTATGTACCGGGCCCTCACATGGAAGGCAATGCAGCGGCGGGTAGACCTCAAAGACGAAAACGCACTCTGCCAGCTTACGGATCAAACCACCATCGAGCTCCGGAGTAAAGGTAAAAGCTTATCGGTATTCGTGGATGGAGAGAACGTTACGGAGGAAATTCGCTTACCATCCGTCACGAATAATGTTCATTACATATCAAATACGCCTGGCGTTCGGCAGCGCATGGTAAAACTTCAACGAAAATTCGCATCGGAAGGAAACACAATAGCCGAGGGCAGGGATATGGGAACGGTTGTATTCCCACAGGCAGAGAAGAAATTTTTTCTGGATGCCGAAATTGAAGAACGTGCCAGAAGACGGTATGGGGAGTCTAAACCTTCGGAGAAGGGAATTTCTTATGCCGACGTCATAAAGGATATAGAAATACGCGATAAGCGCGATACAACAAGAAATAACTCGCCCCTCATAAAGAGTAGTGATGCGATTTGCATTAATACTACGAAAATGGCTATTGAAGACGTGATTAATCTGATAATCAAACAAATCGAGTATGCAGGGAAAAACGGATCTGTTTAATAAAGCATATAAACGTATTTTACTTCACTAAACTTTTTATTTTTTCAATTTTTATTTCGGAGAAATCATCAAATTATGGATCGCGATATTTTAAAGGAATACAATGTAAATTTAGCCGATATTGAGCGGGAAGTTGAAGCAATCATGGGAAGCGAGGATGCGAGAAAAAAGGCGGAATCCACCTATTATGATTCCATCAAAAATTTCGAAGTAGGCTCGGTTCTCAAGGGTCGCATACTGAGCGCTCTCGGAGACAATATTGTCATAGACTGCGGTTATAAATCCGAGGGTATGATACCCAAGTCTGAATTTGATGATCCTTCAGAAATAAAGGTAGGCGAGGATGTAGAAGTTTTATTAGAAGCAGTAGAAGACGATTCAGGACTCATTAAATTATCAAAACGGAAAGCAGACCGCATCCGTGGCTGGGAAAGGGTCATTGCGAAATATAAAGAGGGTGATATTATAACCGGACGCGTTACGCGGAAGATTAAAGGCGGCCTGCTCGTAGATATGGGAGTACCCATATTTTTACCCGCCTCACAGATCGACGTAAAGCCACCCGGTGATATTTCTCAATACATTGGGAAGGAAGTCACCTGCCGGATACTTAAAATAGATGAGGCACGTCAAAATATCGTTGTTTCCAGAAGAAAGCTCATCGAAGAAGAACGCGACAAGAAGAAACAAGGGCTATTGGCGGAAATTGCTATTGGACAGACCAGGAAAGGAATTGTGAAAAATATCGCTGATTTCGGCGCATTTATAGATCTGGGTGGACTTGACGGGCTCCTCCACATAACTGACATGAGCTGGGGCAGGATAAGCCACCCATCAGAACTGCTTGCTATTGACGACGAAACTGAGGTAGTGATACTTGACATTGACAAGCAAAAGGAAAAGGTAGCCCTTGGACTAAAACAAAAGTCTCAAAACCCTTGGTTGCAGATTGAAGAAAAATACCCTGTAGGCTCGAGGGTAAAAGGCCAGGTTGTTAATATTATGTCTTATGGGGCATTTGTAAAACTGGAAACAGGAATTGAAGGTCTTGTACACATTTCAGAGATGTCATGGACACGGCGTATTAACCATCCCACAGAAATGGTCGCAATAGGAGACATGGTAGAGGTTATCGTCCTTAAAATAGATAAAGAAAAAGAGGAAATCTCACTCAGTATGAAACAGACGGAGGTTAATCCCTGGACAGTTATTGAGGTAAAATATCCGCCTGGAACAAAGATCAAAGGCCGTGTTCGTAACCTGACCAATTATGGCGCTTTCATTGAGATCGAAGAGGGTGTGGATGGATTGCTCCACATATCTGATATGTCGTGGGCAAAAAAGGTAGGGCATCCGTCAGAAATCGTTAAAAAGGGAGATAAAATTGAGGCGGTGGTACTTTCTGTAGACCGGGAAAAGAAGAGAGTTGCTTTAGGTCTAAAACAACTTTCGGATGACCCCTGGACAAAGGAAATTCCTGAGAAGTTTAAGGTAGGCGATGTTGTTACCGGCAAAGTCACCAAGCTGACAAATTTTGGTGCATTTCTTGAACTTGGCGAGGGAATTGAGGGCTTGTTGCATATTTCTGAATTATCCAGCGAAAAGGTTACCAATCCTGCAGATATTGTCAATATTGGGGACACATTAGAAGTCCGTGTTATTCGGATAGAACCCGAAGCAAGAAAGATAGGGCTCAGTCTTAAAAAAGTTTCTGATGCGGAAGGAAAAAACACGACTGCCCAGGCTGTGGGAATAGGTTCAGGAATACAATCGGGTGGTGAATCTGAGAAAACACCGGGAACGAATCTTGGTACTACAGACATATAAGCATAGTAGTTTGAAAAAGGAAGGGACATCCATACGGAATCAGCCTTACAAACATATCTGAAAGAAATTAATAAAATTCCGTTGTTGTCGCCGGAGGGAGAAAAGGAAGTAACAAAAAAGGTTGTAGAAGGGGACGAAATGGCGCGGGAAAAACTGATACGTTCAAACCTGCGCCTGGTTGTTAGCATTGCAAAAGAGTATATTAATCGAGGGATTTCCTTCTTGGACCTGATTGAAGAGGGAAATATTGGTTTGATCCGCGCTGTTCAGGGATTCGACCCCTCGACAGGATATAAATTCAGTACATATGCCACGTGGTGGATTAAACAGGCAATTCGAAGGGCATTAACGGACAAGGCAAAAACAATCCGCATACCCTCGCATATGATTGAAAAAATATCTAAGCTAAAAACCACGTCAACCGATCTGCTCGACAAACTCGAAAGACCGCCGAGCCTTGATGAGATTGCGGGAGAGATGGATATTACCTTGAAAAAAGTTGAATCCATCGAACATGCAATTCGCTCCACAGTATCACTCAACAATGTTGCTATTACAGGCACGGATCTTATATGGGCACTGGACGCCATTTTGCCTGACGAAAGGACTCCAGCCCCTGACGAAGAAGTGGAAGAAAGTTCCGAAAGAGAAAGCTTGCAACAGCTCTTGGAGATTATCGACAAAAGACAAGCCACAATAATAAAACTGCGCTACGGGCTAACGGATGGTGAACCAAAGACCTTGGAGGAAATTGGAGCACTATTGCATATAAGTCGCGAGCGTGTCAGACAAATAGAAAAAGAAACTATTCAAAAACTACATTATATTTTGACAAAAGAAAATAACCCATGAATGATTTAAAAAAACTAGTGCGCGATGTGCCAGATTTCCCCAAAAAAGGCATTCTCTTTAAAGATATAACCACCCTGTTACAAAACCCAAAGGGGCTACGAGACGCGGTTGAAACGATTTCTACTTATTATAAAAACAAGAAGGTTGATATTGTCGTTGGCGCTGAAGCTCGTGGTTTTATTCTAGCTCCTGTCATTGCCTTTAATTTAGGCGCCGGTTTCACTCCTATTAGAAAACCGGGGAAACTTCCTTACGAAAAGATTAGCATGAGCTATGCACTCGAATATGGTACAGACACACTTGAAATACACAAGGATGGAGTCAGAAAGGGACAGCAAGTCCTTATGGTTGATGATTTGCTAGCTACCGGAGGAACAATGTCCGCCTGTTGTAAATTGGTAGAATCACTTGGGGGAAATATTATAGGCTGTGCCTTTTTGATTGAGTTAACATCTCTCAATGGCAAAAAAGCTTTGAATAATTATGATCTGTTTTCAGTTATAAAATACTGATCCCCCCCTACGTATTGCGGTTTCTTTTCCCAAATCGGTAAAACAAAAGATATAATTCACCGTTATTTCAAAGTTATTTCTATCGATTGGCCTTCTTTCCAGATTTTGTTGAATACCTTTACATTCTTGAGCGCATCCATCACCTGTTTTTCAATCCACATAATCACATCGCTATAACCACAGCTAAAACATCTAACCATCCATGGCACTTTTAATGTTTTTACAATTACAGAGACCGCTTCTCCGTCACAGTTTGGACATTTTGCCGAAGAAATTACAGCCTTATATTTTTCTCCAATCTCTTTATTTGAAAAATATTCTGACATTTTCATACTCCTAGAAAGGGATTTAGCATATCCATTTACGTACTGTTACACAACAAACCTTACCAAAGAAAAGTTTCCAATAATCCAGTTTCTCACACTATTTCATCGTGAATCTCATGCGTAATATCTTTTTGGTAGAACATGATGGTGGGCGCTAGTGGATTCGAACCACTGATCCCTTGCGTGTGAATTAATTGAAATAAGTTTAATAGTTTTTCAGTTTAGTTTCAAGTAATTTGTTTTGCTCAAGTTACAGACAAAGCTCAAAATGGGCATTTAAAGGCTGTTTTGGGTTGTTTTGGGATATTGTGTTCACATTTTGTTCACACTCTTAAATAGTGAGTTGCTTTCGCATCACTTAGTCAAAAATGTTGCTATAAAAAAGGCCGTTGATTCTGTTTGAGATTTAACGGCCTTTTTTCTTTTAAGAATAATAAAGAAATTTGGCAATATCTTACGGTGGTAGATATTATTTGACGTGGTCAAATGAAGTTGTTATTATGCTTGCGCTGAAGGCATGATCACAAACGCAATAGTTAGGTAAATTACCAAGACTCACCAGGGCACATCTGACGACATTACTTGTGAACTCCTTTATGAGTGCACAAACCACGTACCTTAACAAAAGGTCACACTATGAGCCTGATTCAAGACTTTTTTGGCTTGCCTTCCAAGAATAACCTCCCAGTGAAGACATTATCGCCCCTTTCCGACCAAGCAGTAAATTCTTATTTTTTTAAAAAACCAAAGAACTTATTCCAAATAAAATACTTTCCATTGGACAATCTTTAACATAGTCAAATAAAATGCTCTCAATAATGCCAAGAAGCATTAAAGAACAAAAAGGGTTGAGACCATTCCAAAAAGCTACTTTGGACTCCTTGCGCTCAAATGCTCGCCTAATTATGGTCGAAGCACCTGTTGGCGCAGGCAAAAGTTATATTATACGTCGTTTGGTTGAGGATGAATATTTATCTGGACAACCTATTATTATCACTTATCCCACAAAGATTTTAATGAATGCTCAAGTAAGCGCATTAAAAAAAGAAATACCACATATTCGGCATTGGCCTGACGAACCTGACGTCTCCGGCGAAATCACACTGTTTGAAT
>JAUPKS010000170.1 GCA_030837315.1 Planctomycetota bacterium | reverse complement strand
TTATGTTTGGAGAAAGCCACGTGGGGTGGATTGGATTAGGCCATTTTTTTGCCAAAGGGGTAATGACACACCAGGGTAATCTGGCTTTTACCTTTTTCTTTTTTCAACTGGTCTTTTCCGCTACTGCCGCTACCATATTGACAGGCGCCATAGCAGAACGTTCGAGTTTTATTTCTAATGTCTTAGGCGTCGTATTTGTGACGGGCATTATCTATCCTATTTTTGGTCACTGGGTATGGGGGAATCTCTTTTGTCCAGAGCAGTCAGGTTGGCTGGCAAGACTGGGATTTATAGATTTTGCAGGCTCCACAGTGGTACATTCAATTGGGGGATGGTTTGCCCTGGCAGGCGCTGTGGTTGTAGGTCCAAGAATTGGTAAGTATACTCCCGATGGTTCTTCAAATCGAATGGGGTTACATAACATTCCGTTGGCCACGCTGGGTACCTTCTTCCTTTGGTTTGGCTGGTTTGGCTTTAATGGTGGAAGTCTTTTAAAGGCTAGTGCGGATATCGGACTTGTCATTACCAATACAAATCTGGCGCCTGCAGCCGCAGGAGTTTCAGCGCTAATACTTAATTACGCGATGGAAAGAAGACTCGATGTCGGAAAACTCTTTACGGCTATACTGGCTGGTCTGGTGGCTATAACAGCAGGTTCAAACAGGGTAAATCCCGACTGTGCAGTTTATATCGGTCTAATTGCCGGTATCGTGTCGACACTGGCCCAGGACTTTATTGAAAAGATATTAAAGATCGATGATCCCGTGGCTGCCATCGCTGTTCATGGGGTGGGTGGTGTTATTGGTACCCTCTGTGTTGCACTCTTTGCCGAAAAATCAACCCTCCTGGTAGAGGGCGGCAATCGATTCCATCAACTGGGTATACAGGCATTGGGCGTCGGCGTTGCCTTTGTATGGTCGTTTGGAATGGGGATGCTCTTTTTCTGGTGCCTTAAGAAGATTGTGTATATACGGGTAAGCCCGGAGGAAGAAAAAAAGGGGCTCAATGTTGCCGAATACGAAGACGTGACTTCATGGCTTGATTTCATGCGTATTACAAGGCTTCAAGACATAAACGTCATACTGGAGAAAAGGGTTGCAGGCAGAACCGAAGAACTTCAAAAGGCAAATATTGCACTTGAAAAGGCTAACAGTCTCAAATCTGAGTTTTTAGCGACGATGTCACATGAGCTTCGCACCCCTCTGAATGCCATCATTGGTTTTGCCGAGGTTTTAAAGGATGAAATCACCGGGACCCTTAATGCAGAGCAAAAAGAATATCTGGGTGATATCCATAGCAGCGGACAACACCTCCTCAATATGATTAATAGTATCCTTGACCTTTCAAAGATTGAGGCAGGAAAATTTGAACTCCAGAATGAAGAGTTTTCCGTAGAGGAGACTATTCATGAGGTATTGAATACGATTACAGAATGTTCTCACAAGAAAGACATTTGCCTACGCACGTATATTCTTGAAGACATACCCTCTATAAGAGCAGACAAGGTAAAATTTAAACAAATCATGTATAATCTTTTATCTAACGCCATCAAGTTTACGCCGGAGAATGGCAAGATTACTATCAATGCAAAACTTATGGATCACCATATTCAGATTGCCGTGAGCGACACAGGTATCGGTATAAAGCCGGAGGACATGGAAAAATTATTTGAGGCGTTTCGTCAGGTGGATGGTTCGTATGCGCGTCGGTACGAGGGAACAGGGCTTGGTTTGATACTTACAAAACGTTTGATCGAATTACACGGAGGCAAGATATGGGTAAAAAGTATGTATGGGAAGGGAAGCACCTTCACCTTTACGTTACCCTTAAAACCGCCAAAAAATCTTTCTTAACAAGAAAAATGTAAAATGAAAACTGCAAAGGTAATTTTACAGTTTTCATTTTATGTTTCCGACTCGTTCGAGTTAGGGATTTAAGCCTGTATTCCATTTTTCATAGCAAACAATCTTTTCAAGATCAAATCTTGGTCTCTGTGGTGGTTCTTCGGCAGGATAGCCTACGGGAAGCAATGCAATAATCTCTATATTATTTGGAATTTCGAGTATTTCTTTGACTTTGTTATCATCAAACCATCTTACCCAACACGTTCCCAATCCCAACTCCACAGCCTGAAGGACTATGTGCTCAATGGCAATATCCGTATTCCCTGTGGCAGCAATCAACAGATGCCATTTCATGTCTGCGCTCATTCCACCTTTTTTTAATGACGGGACAAAGACCTCACGGGTCTTCGCCGGTAATGCACCTGCGGCAATGAGTTCATCAATTCGTTCAGGAAATTCACCAAACGCTCTGATATCTGCGCAACAGGCGATGATCACCGGAGCCTGTCCAACGTGACGCTGATTATACGAGGCGGTTTGTAATTTTTGTCTTGTATCAGTATCTTTTACTACGATAAACCTCCACGGCTGTGTGTTGGAACCTGATGGGGCAAGACGTGCACTATCTAACAGGTGCAATAGTAAATCGTCAGATACAGGATCCGGCTTAAATTTTCTGATACTGCGTCGCTTATTAATTGCCTCTCGAACGTCCATAATTTATGATCATTCCTTTATTATAGGTTTTTATTTTAGATTAAACTGTTGAGCCTTACTTTGTTTAACCAGGCATTATAGGTTAAAATCAACTAAATTATTTCATAAGACTTTTAAGATTTCAAGACTTTTATGCTTGACAATTATATTTAAATGAATTCCAATAGCCTTAAAATGTTTGAATTTTGCTCATCGGTTCTTAAAAGATGCTGAAAATTAAAAATGGTTTTTATAACTCGTATGGTATTGGTTTATCGAAGTTTTGAATTTTTATTAACACATATATGGTAAAGGTTAACATAAACAAATCAGTTTTAGAACTTATTGAGGGTGATATTACAGAACAGGAAACGGATGCCATTGTTAATGCTGCAAATACAAGCCTTTTGGGTGGCGGGGGGGTAGATGGGGCGATCCACAGGGCAGGAGGACCCAAGATCCTGGAGGAATGCAAGGCCTTGGGAGGATGTCCAACAGGAGAGGCTCGTATCACCACGGGGGGGAATTTGAAAGCAAGGTACGTAATTCACACCGTAGGTCCAGTTTACTCGGGAGGTAGACATCGCGAGGCGGAACTGCTGGCGAACGCATACAAAAACAGTCTCTTTCTCGCCTCTCAATACAAACTCAGGAGCGTAGCATTCCCATCCATTAGTACCGGTGCCTATGGGTATCCAATTCGTGAGGCGGCCTCGATTGCCTTACAGACAATAATAGACTATGTAAAGGCCCATGCTGACATTCAACACGTACGTTTTGTGCTTTTCGATCTGAAGGCATATCAAGTTTACGAGAAGGTTTTACACGAACTCAAGAAGCAAACCGCATAACTCTATGTTCATTAATAAAAAAGAGATTATCCTCAATATTAATAGAATTATCTTTTCTAGCCTTGATATCAAAGAAGTTTATCAAAGCATGAGCAATGAACTTTTAAGGGTGATAGATTTTGATCGGCTGAGTGTCACTCTTATTACTGAGGATAATAACTTATATGAGAACTTTGTGCTGTCAAAGGATTATGAATACACAGCGCTGAAAGAAGGGGTCTTATATCCCATGGAAGGAAGCCTCATGAAACGGGTGGTGCAATTTCGTGAGCCGGTGATTGTAGATGATACGTCGAAAGGTAGATTTCTTACAGATACCGTGCTATTTGAAGAAGGGATTCGCTCACGGCTGGGATTTCCTCTTGGATATAAAGGAAAGATTATTGGTAGTGTAAATTTTGGGAGTAAACGAAGAGACTATTATTCAAAGAAACATATCAGTTTTTTTTCACAAATTGCTCCTCAATTGGCGATGGCAATTGAAAATACACGACTTTTCAACAAGATTAAGGAGGCAGAGGAAAAATATAGAACGATAATTGAGAGTTCTCCGGATATTATCTTTGAGTGTACACAGGGCGGAGCGTTTTCCCTGATGAGTCCTTCTGTGGAAAAGATTACCGGTTATTCCGTCGATCAATTTTATAATAATCACGGATATGGACTCTCCTTATGTCATGTTGATGATCAGGACAGGGTGCAACGCGAAATCCTTCAGGTATTACATGGATTAAACGATAGTTCAATGGATCTTGAGTTTCGGATTATTCACAAACAGGGTAAGGTTGTTTGGTTGTCACTTGAGGTGCTTCCAATTAAGGAAGGGAATAGCATAATTGGCATTGAGGGTTTTTGTCGTGATATTACAGAAAAAAAGAAATTGGAGGAATTAAAGGATAATCTGATCCGTGATGTTACGCATGAGCTCAAGACGCCCGTTGCCAAGATAGAGATGGCTGTTGATATGTTCGAGCGTTCTGTTGAGACAGGGAATAAAAGCACACACGGAAGGGGCTCTCATATCCACGAAATACTCAGAAATAATCTCAACCGTTTAAAAAATGCCATTAAGAATATCCTCGATATATCCAAATTAGAATCAGGAATGGAACCGTTCAAACTATCTGACGTTTCACTCGTTGATATAGTAAAACAGATTGCCAGTGAAATGACGGATGCTGCCGGCAAAAAAGGGATCGTCGTTTTGTATCGACTCCCTTCTCATATCCCCATGATTAAAGCAGACCGCGATAAGATATACCATGTGATAACACACCTGGTTGATAATGCTATAAAGTTTACGGAACGGGGAAAAATTAGCATATCAGCAAGGTGCGTCTCCGATGAAGTAGAGATAACGGTAGAAGATACAGGCAGAGGCATGGATGAGGAAACAAAAAAAAGAGTATTTGAAAAGTTTTATAAAGAAACACCTTCAGCATATGGATCAGGAATTGGCCTTGCTATCTGTAAGCATATCGTTCAGATACATAGAGGCAGGATTTGGGTAGAGTCTGAGGG
>JAUPKS010000169.1 GCA_030837315.1 Planctomycetota bacterium | reverse complement strand
GTTGCAAGCGTACGGGTAAACCTGGATACCGTGGATTTGTTAATAATGTTTCCGAAGATGGGCAATTTAAATTTAGTTTTGTCTATCAATAATCGTAGTATTTTTATTTTTCCCGCAATTTTGTAAAGAATAAAGGTGCCAAATGGTATAGAGGGAATAAATATCCAGTGAGTCTTTAAAATCATGCTAATGGTAATAAGCATTTTGGTTGGTGCGGGCAGTTCTAAATTCATTTCTTCAAAGATTTTTGCAAAATTTGGTATTATAAAAAGCATAAGACCGATGACAATACTCACCGCAACAACTGCAACAACCGTTGGATATATCATAGCGCTGATTATTTTTCTGACAAGCCGCTCTATCTTCTCCCGAAAATCGGCTAATCGCTGTAATATGACGTCGAGTGAGCCACTCGTCTCGCCTGCTCTCACGATATTGATATACAGTTTATCGAAGACCCTCGGATTTTTTGCAAGCGCTCCGGAAAGTGTACTGCCACCCTCAATGTCTTCAATGACGTTTCGTGTGGTTTTTTTCAGGAGTCCTTTCTTCATTTGAGATGCAAGTATCATGAGGCCACGTATAATAGGCAGGCCTGCATCCTGAAGCGTTGCTAGTTGGCGGGTAAAAGTGGTTAATTCCTTTGATTTCACCCCGCCAAAGGAGATAGATATTTCCCGGCGTTTTTTACGCGGTGTATTTGTCGTTAATGTTTTATCAAATTTCTTGCGAACGTTAATTTCTTTCATACTGGTTAAAAAGTGGCCTAGCCCACGTATCTTTGCAATTGCCTCATCAGATGTGGATGCCTCAATTTTGTTTTTTACTGATTGTCCCTTGTTGTCAACGGCGTTATACTGAAATATAGACATTGTGAGGTTCCTCCGTCATTTATCTGTGCAATAAGCTCACACCGTAAAGTTACGCTAATATTGTTTCCCTTACAACTTCAGGGATTGTTGTTAATCCGTTGTAAACTGCCTTCAATCCGCTGTCCCTCAAAGTTTTCATTCCATTATTCTTCGCAGCCGTTCTAATTGTGTTTGTGTTCGCCTGCTTAATAATTAAGTGCCGAATTTCGTTATTGATTACCATGATCTCATATATTCCCATGCGCCCTTTATAACCCGTCTTATTACAGTTATTACAGCCTTTACCCTTGAAAAAAGTTTTTCCAGTGACATCTGCTTTCGTAAGATTTAATTCCATCAACGATTCTTCAGACGGTTCGTATTCTTCCTTACACGATACACAGATCTTACGCACTAGCCTTTGGCTAATAATTGCCTCTACGGTGGCGGCTATCAGATAGGGTTTAATGTTTATATCAATTAAACGCGTTACCGTAGTAGGGGCATCGTTTGTATGCAGGGTACTAAAAACGAGATGTCCTGTTAACGAGGCTTGTATGGCGATTCTGGCTGATTCTTCATCACGTATCTCACCCACAAGGATGATGTCCGGGTCCTGTCGTAAAATTGCCCTTAAGCAACTTGCAAAGACGACGCCGATAGATGGGTTTATCTGCACCTGAATGAGACCGTCAATGTCATATTCCACCGGATCTTCTGTAGTAATAATTTTTGTGCCGATATCATTTAAATAATTTAATGTTGCATATAATGTTGTTGTTTTTCCTGAGCCAGTTGGGCCTGTAACAAGGATTATCCCGTTCGGTTTATTCGATAATTGGTACATTAATTTTAATTCTTCTGAATCAAACCCTAAGGTATCCAGATTAAGCGATACAGCAGATTTATTCAGCAGTCGCATAACAATGCTTTCTCCGAATTTAGTGGGTAGTGTAGACACCCGCATATCAATAGGTGTGCCTCCAACATTTAATTGAATGCGTCCGTCCTGAGGCAATTTACGCTCCGAAATATCCATACCCGAGATAACCTTTATTCTTGAGGCAATTGGTACTCCTAATTGTTTTGGAGGAGAAATTTTCTCGTAAAGCAGACCATCTATGCGGTACCTAACCCTAAATTCGTTTTCAAAGGCCTCGAAATGGATATCGCTGGCCTTGTTTATTATGGCATCTAAAAACATGAGGCCAACCCATTTTTTTACAGGAGCAGCATCTGCCATCTTCTTTAGTTCGTCAATATCAATATACTCGCCCCTAACAGATGCAATATAAGACCCGTCTTTTTTAAAATCCGATAATAGTTGCTCTACCGACTCGTGTTTCCTGGGATAATATTTTTCTAAGGCTCGGGTAACTGCTATTTTGCCGCAGAGTACGGGTTTTATTGAATGCTTAAGTATCAACCTTAAATCATCTATCGTTTCGAAGTTCAATGCATCTTCCTGAGCAACGGTGAGTGTGTTGTCTTTAATGTCTATAGGAATTAAACGATAGAGGTGAGCGATGGCATGGGGTATCAAATTAATAATCTCGCTCGGTATTTCTATGTTCTCTATATCAGCAATTTCTAATCCCAGGTGTTCTCCTAACGCCTGCATAATCTGTTTATGCGATACGTAGCGAAGACTTTCAAGTATGTCGCCGAGCAGACCGCCTTTATGCTTTTGTATAGCCAGGGCTTCCCGAATTTGTTCTTCAGTTACAAAT
>JAUPKS010000168.1 GCA_030837315.1 Planctomycetota bacterium | reverse complement strand
ACGATAATTTAATTGTATAAGAATTTTCAAATCTTCTATCATTTTAAGTAAAAGTAGTATATAGTATGTCATATATTTTACAAGATGTTTCCATACCGTCTGGTGTCAGATGGAATCTGTATACTTACATTCATGAGAATGTAAACAAAACAGGAGATTAGAATGAATATTTATGTAGGCAATTTGGCGCGTGAACTAACTCAGGAGGACTTGGAAGAGGCTTTTAAGGCCTTCGGACAGGTTACATCGGTAACCATCATTAAAGATAAATTTAGCGGTGAACCGAGGGGATTCGGATTTATTGAGATGCCTGGAAAGGCTGAAGCTCAGGCAGCAATTGCCGGTATGAACGGCAAGGAGTTGAAGGGACGGGTACTGAACGTCAACGAAGCTCAACCGAGAACTGACCGAGGTGGTGGCGGTGGTGGGCGTGGTGGTGGTGGGCGTGGTGGTGGTGGCGGTGGCGGCGGATATGGTGGTGGCAGAGGAGAAGGGCGCGGTGGTAGTAGGCGGCGCTTCTAAGCTATAGTTTTATACGAGACAAAGTTTGTGGCGATACATGGATTTGAGAATGCAGGATTCACAGATAAAACAATCTGTGAATCCTGTGCTTTTTGTAAATACTCTCAAAAACTTGTAATTGGGCAAACTGCACTGCGTGGGAAAAAAATTTTGTTGGGTTGAGGCCTCTTCCGCATGTGGGAATGGGAACGAAACTCAATATTTTCGTGAACGCTCCGAACAGTTGATGTGGGGTTTTGCTTACGTGCTACCAAACCTTACATATCTATAAACCACCACTTTGATTTTGGAAGGTGTCTCCTATAGTGTCCACAAACAGGATTTTTGCACAAATCTAAAGCTACTAGCTTCTTTCCTTTTGAACCCTTTGAAATTTTGGCAAGGAGTGCCCTACCACCTCTCATAATTAAGTCACCGCTCCCCGTAGGACAGCCGGCTATCTCGTGTCACGGCAAGTTCTTTATTCGATGTTTTGAGGCTGTAATTGTTGCGAAAAAATCGATGCGGCTGCGATGGCAGTTCTTTTGTTGCCGTCTGTAAATGGCTTATTTTTATGCCATGTTGCATTCAAACACATACTAATACATAATATCCTCAAGATATCATCCAGGTAAACTTATTTATTGGAGGATATCTTGAGAACGCCGAAAGCAATAAGCGATCAGCAACAGGAATCGCTAAGAAACCTACTGGTTAAAACTAAAACCAAGGCTAATTTTCAGAGAGTTCAATGTCTTTGGTTAAGAGCAGCACGGTTGCCAACGGTTCGAGCCGCACCCTCCACCGTCAGGTCAAAACCCTCCCATGCCTTTCGAAGTCTTCGGATAATCATGTGCACAAGCATTACCACAAATACAGGCCCTCGTGTACTCTCCGCTTTTCTCACATACACGGGGCGAACCTCCAGATTCTCGTCTTACAATCCAGAAATGCCCTCTCCACCCCTGTCGAATCCCTGTACCGGTCATGTAACCAGGTGTTTGCCTGCCTCGTCCACCTTAAGGTCTGTCTTTATTACATATCAACATCTTTAATATCGCCGAAACAACTACCAAAACAAAAGGCGGCAAACTTCCACGCGTAAAAAGGCATTCAGAATACCATGAATTATTTTGAAATAGATTATGACGAACAATCGGATTTGCTTTTTAAATTAACCCGCCAGACAATTGAGAAATTCAGGATAAATCTTGCCGACAATAAACTGATGAATGTTGTGCAATTTCACAAAAAAGATATTGGAAGTTATATTTATTTCCAGATCCTGAAATATTTTCACCAGTTCGGGTACCACTACTGCGATAGAAACAGGATGTCCATTGCTGGGAATTCCTATACATTCAGCCACTTACCAATATTCTCTTGCCTTATAAGCCCTAAGACTTATATACTACACATATAATTGCGAGGACTTATAATTCCGAGAGATACCAGAAGGATATGGGTTATGAAAAATAGTGGGCTTTATGCAGTGGTGACTGGAGACATCGTTGGTTCTTCAAAACTCAAAACCAGTCAACGGAGCCGTTTATTATCGGTACTTAAATCTTCGTTCAATACTATCAAAGATATTCTGCCCGATGGAATACGCGCACCTTTTGAAATACATCGCGGGGATAGTTTCCAGGGGGTAGTATCCAGACCAGAGACAGCTCTCCAGGTAGCTATTGCTATTCGTGCTGGTTTGCGACACGGTTTTGAAACAAAACAACGTCGCTACGCACTGGATGCACGGATCGCGGTGGGTGTTGGGTCAATCGATTTTCTTCCTGCTGGTCGGGGGCACGAAGGAGACGGAGAGGCATTTCGGCGTTCCGGGCCGATTTTGGATAAGATGAAGGGAGACCAGCGGTTACTCATCCGAACTCCATGGCAAGCGGTTGATGCAGAACTTGATATAGAATGCGCCTTGCTCGATACCCTGATAAATAGATGGTCTGGGGAACAGGCACAGGCGATACTTGGTCAAATCCGGGGTTTAACACAAGAGATGGCTGCTGAGGAATTCGGCGTTTCCCAACCAGCGGTCCGCCAACGCTTAAAAAGCGCAGGTGGCTGGGCAATCGAAGAGCTATGCCACCGGTATGAACAGCTAATCTACGAAAAAGAAGCACAGGGGCTTATAATGAAGCACAATAAGGCCAGGAGCTTATAATGTACAGCCCGTTGAGTCAAAACGATGCATTACCACTCTTACGCCTTATCGTTGCCCACCTGATTGCAGACTTTTTATTTCAGGGGGAGTCCTTGATAGGGCCGCGGTTCGAGAAAAAGTGGAGATCTGGTTGGCTTTATATGCATGGGGCATTGGCTGGGGTACTCGCATATACCCTTGCAGGCTTCTGGAATGCAACTTGGCTCCCGTTCGTTATTTTTATTTCACACGTTTTACGTGATGGTTTGAAGTCTAAGGGAGAGGATACGGCCCGATTTTTCCTGCTCGATCACTTAGGGCATTTGATCATTATTTTCGGATGCTGGATATTGCTGATACATGGTTCTTTATCACACATCGTTACATTTCTGGCCTCACGCACATCAGATGTAAGGTTTTGGACCATAATCCTGTCTTATATTATAGGAATCTGGCCAGCCGGCGTCCTGATCGGCAAGATTACAAAACCATGGCGACATGAAATAACAAAAGAAACGCCTTCCCATGGTCTGGAGAAGGCCGGGCTATGGATTGGACGTCTGGAACGCATCTTAATACTAACATTTGTTCTGTTAAAACATTTTGAAGCTATTGGCTTCCTGATTGCAGCAAAATCAATCCTGCGGTTCGGTGAGGTTCGAACTCCAAACTGCCGAAAAGAGGCTGAATACATATTAATCGGCACCATGATCAGCTTTGTAATAGCAATCATTCTGGGGATATTTGCGAGTTGGATGTTGCAATATCCATTAATCCTGGAAAATAGCAATTCAGACCATATCGGCTATTGGGATTTATTTGAAATTTAGGCTTTGAGAGGAAGGCAACGTGGCACGGACAAGGGAGATGCTCACCGGTAATGCATCGGCTGCCTGGGGAGTGAGGTTAGCCGAGGTCGATTATGTACCGACTTACCCGATAACACCTCAGACAGAGATTATCGAGACACTGGCGAAGTGGATCTGCGATGGGGTTATGGATGCCAGGTTTGTCTCCTTAGATTCAGAGCATTCTATGATTACCGCTGCAGGGGCTGCATCGGCAACGGGGGTAAGGGTTTTTACCGCAACTTCAAGTCAGGGCCTTTTGTACGGCTTCGAGATGCTTTACACCGTTGCGGGGTGGCGGGTGCCCCTTGTGATGGTAAACGTATCAAGGGGATTGTCAGCTCCGATAACGCTGGAACCCGACCATAACGACATCCTTGCCGCGAGGGACTCCGGGTTCCTGCAGATTCACTGCGAAACCTGCCAGGAGGTGCTGGATTCGATCCTGATGGCATATCGATTGGCAGAGGATGAGCGGGTACTTCTCCCCATGTTTGTAAATATGGACGGATTTCATCTTTCCTTTACCAGGGAACCTGTAGAGGTGCCGGATATAAACGAGGCGAGAAGGTTTCTGCCACCGTATCAACCAAACCATGCCTTTTTTAAGGCAAGCCAACCAATGGCACAGGGTTTGGCGGTCATTGGAGGTTCTCCCTATTCTTATTTTAAATACCAGATGCACCTGGCTAGCATGAAGGCATTAGATGTTTATAAAGAGATCGCCGGAGAATTTGAAGAGATATTTGGTCGAAGCTACAATACCATCGAAGGATATATGACTGAAGATGCCGAACATGTCCTGATTATGTCCAATTCATTTTCCACCCTTGGGAAGGACGCCGTAAAGAAGGCACGAGAAAGGGGCGTGAAAGCGGGGCTCTTGAAGTTAAGGCTCTTAAGGCCATTTCCTGATGCAGATATAAAGGCGGCGTTGAACAGCAAGAAGGTCGTGGCTGTCTTAGACCAGAATATCAGCATAGGAAAGGGAGGCATCTTGTATTCAGAGATTGCCGGTGCTTTGTATCATGAGCAAGAGAGGCCTCTTTTATTATCTTTTATTGGCGGACTCGGGGGAAAAAACATCAGTTCCCGGGAATTTGAGTTTATCTTTGATTCTATGATTAAGGCAGACACAACAGGAGAAATTTCTGCGCCCCAACTCCTTTATACAGAGGGAGAATGGAAGGAAATGGAGAGACTGAAGCATTTAGCCGGAAAAAAGCAGGAATCGCAAATTAAGATTATTGGCTTATACACTGACATAAATTAAAAATACCCACTTTTTGCATTCTTATATGTGCCTTTGATTTTTTAATTTACATTTCATTTGGTAGTATGGAACCGACTCTTATAAAGTCTATCAAAGACCTGCCAGCAGAGGAAAATCTCCTTCCAGGCACCCCTATATGTGCAGGGTGTGGGGGTCTTCTGGCATTGCGGCACTGCCTGAAGGCCCTGGGAAAAAAGACAGTAATTGTAAATGCAGCCGGTTGTTTTACCCTGCTTTCTGTCTATCCGTTTACACCCTTTCAGAATTCCTGGCTTTATACCGCAATGGCCTGCGCCCCTGCAGGGGCACAAGGGATACGGGACGCGCTGGACATATTGATAAAAAAGGGAAGACTTGATCCCGGAGAAGATTTGAAGGTAATTGTACTAACGGGCGATGGAGTTGCCTACGATATAGGCCTTGCATCCACATCCGGGGCTATACACCGGCATCTCGACTTCTACTACATCTGTTCTGACAATGAGGCGTATGGCAATACAGGCTTCCAGTCGTCAGGCGCAACCCCCTTTGCATCAAAAACGGGAACAACTCCGATAGGAAAGATAAGTCCAACGGGAACGATCCTTGCTAAAAAAGACCTCTTTGAGATATGGCGAAGTCACATACCACCGTATCTTGCCACCATCTCTCCAGGTCACCCGGTTGATTTGATTAATAAATTCAAAAAGGCAGAACAGTACAAAGGGCCAAAACTCTTTATAAACCTTTCCCCATGCCCTCCCGGATGGACAGCGGATCCGGCCCATTCTGCCAGGCTGGCGAAGCTCGCAGTCGATACAGGTATCTGGGCTCTGAAAGAATCTCTGTATGGCGATGTACGGCATACGGTTATTCCAAAGAAATTCAAGCCCGTTGAAGAATATCTAAAAGAACAGGGACGATTTGCGCATCTCTTTAAACCGGTAAGGCAGGAAGACGTACTCAAGAAGATACAAGAGATGGTTGATACGTATTGGAAGGATGTTCAGAAAAAGGAGTCAATAAAAGCATGAGATATCGCAACCATTCAGGCTAAGTCGGGATTCAGAAAAAAATTTTTTCTTTCCGCTCTTCATTCCGGCTCCTGAATTCTGAAATGCCAAGACCTATCTATATCTTCCGAATCAGAGGTTGTATTTGTTCTTTAAACCGCACCAAAGCATTGGCACGATGACTGATCTTGTTTTTTGCAGAAGGATTTAATTCGGCAAAGGTCTGGTGGTAATCGGGCACATAAAAGATAGGATCGTAACCAAAGCCATATTTTCCCTTAGGCTCTTCGGTAATAAACCCCTCACAACGACCTTCGACAGTAAAGAACAACCCATAGGGACCAGCAAGGGCGATAGTGCAAACAAAACTTGCTGTACGCCTTTTCTTCGGTACACCTCTTAATTCTGATAATACCTTTACGATATTTCCTTCATCGGTGGCATTGGGTCCCGCATACCTGCATGAATAGATACCAGGTCGCCCATTCAGGGCGTCAATTTCAAGTCCCGAATCATCTGCCATTGCCCATGTATTACAGGCCTTTGCCAGGATGATTGCCTTTTTTACAGCATTTTCCTGAAACGTAGTTCCGTCTTCTTCTACCTCTGGCAAAAAAGGAAAATCATTACGGCCTCGAAGCAACATCCCAGGAACATCCTTAAGAATCTCCTTTATCTCCGCCCTCTTTTTTTCATTTTGGGTAGCTACCAAAATAGTCTTTGTATGTACCGTATTTACGAATGAAGCCATATCTATTCTCCTATAACTCCTTACAAATTATTTCCTAATGCCTTTTTTTGAATTTCTGTAATTTCACAAATACCTTTTTTTGACATCTTCAACATCTCGGATAATTGGCCGTCGCTAAAAACATACTCTTCTCCTGTGCCTTGCAACTCAACAAATTTACCATCGCCGGTCATTACAATATTCATGTCTACCTGTGCAGCAGCATCTTCCGCATAACAAAGGTCCAACAAAACAACACCATTCACAATCCCAACGCTTACCGCTGCAATACTATCAAGGACAGGGTTTTCCTTGATGAGGTCTTTGCTCTTCAGCAACTGGATAGCATCCATCAATGCCACGTAACTACCCGTAATAGCAGCCGTGCGCGTACCCCCATCTGCCTGGATAACATCACAGTCTATCCAGATAGTCCGCTCTTTTAGCAAGGCAAGATCCATAATGGAACGCAATGAACGACCAATAAGCCTTTGTATTTCATGTGTTCTTCCTGTTACTTTCCCTTTGGTGGATTCCCTTGGAACCCGCACCGGTGTGGAGCCTGGCAGTAAGGAATATTCTGCCGTAATCCAACCTCCACCAGTATTTTTGATATGGGGAGGCACACTTTCTTCTACCGAAGCGGTGCAGATGATCTTGGTATTGCCGGTCTCAACGAGTACAGAACCTGGCGCATATTTCGTAAAATGCCTGTTAATAATTATTGGACGTAGCTCATCGTGTGTGCGATTATCGACTCTCATCATTTTATTTACGCAAGAGAAGTTTTAAAAGTGCCTTTTCTACATGAAGCCTGTTTTCTGCCTGATCATAAACAACGGAGTGCGGGCCATCAATGACTTCGTCTGTGATCTCTTCTCCCCGATGGGCTGGCAGGCAGTGCATTACCCTTACATCATCCTTTGCTAATTTCAAAATATCGTTATTAATTTGAAAACCCCTGAAGGCCTGTTGGCGCGCCTCTTTTTCTGCCTCTTGTCCCATGCTGACCCATGTATCCGTATAGAGTACATGTGCATTTTTCGTTACGTCTTTTGGGTCCTGATACAGATGTATTAAATCCTTTCCATCTGCCATCTGCTTCGTCTTAGCAATAAAATCTGATGTAAGTTCATACCCCTTTGGCGATGCAACATAAAAATGGAGGCCCAGTTTTGCACAGATTTGCGCCAGAGACCGCGCAACGTTATTTCCATCCCCTATAAAAGCTATTTTTATACCACCATAGGTGCCGAATTTTTCCTTGATGGTATACATATCTGTAAGCGCCTGACAAGGATGGAGATAATCTGATAAAGCATTAATAACTGGTATGGAGGCGTATCTGGCCAATTCCTGAATGGTGTCCTGGCCAAACGTACGAATAACTATCCCCTCTACATACCGCGAGAGCACCTTGGCACCGTCTTTTACCGCCTCCCTTTTGCCAAGATTTATATCATTTTGAGTCAGGTAAATGGCATGCCCTCCCAGCTGCAACATTGCCACTTCAAAGGAAACACGCGTACGCATAGAACTCTTTTCGAAAATCATCCCCAGAATTTTTCCATCCAGACACTTTTCATCGTACCCCTTGCTGTGCCATTCTTTGAGTTCCCTGGTAACATTAAATATTTCCTCGATGTCCGATTGAGAAAGATCTGCAATTGAAAGTAAATCCTTGCACTTCATAGGCATTCTCTCATTATTTAAGGTTTAGAAAGGATAGATCTTATAATGTTCATGCCCTCATCGATGTGCTCTTTTGTAACATTAAGCGGAGGCATAAACCGAATGACTTTGTCATGAGTACAATTGAGAAATAGGCCTGCCTGGATACAATTTTTGATAAACTCGGATCCACTTACCGTAAGTTCAATTCCAATCATGAGACCTATACCACGCACCTCGTGTATAATTTTATGTGCTTTTTGCAGTAATTTTAATTGTTCGATAGAATACCTGCCAATTTTTGCAACATTATCAAGCAGACCTTCTTTTTCGATCGTTTCAAACACGGCCACCCCTGCTGCACATGCTAGAGGATTCCCACCAAACGTAGAGGCATGACTGCCGGGGACAAGACTCTTTGCGATTTCTTTTTTAGCCGTCATTGCGCCGATGGCCACACCGCCACCAAGCGCCTTTGCCAATGTCATAATATCGGGCTCAATATCATAATGCTGATATGCAAAATATTTTCCAGACCTACCCATACCGCATTGAACCTCATCGAGGATCATTAACAATCCTTTTTCATCACACAGCCTTCTCATACCTTGCATAAATTCTCTGGTAGCAATATTAATACCGCCTTCACCCTGGATAGGTTCCAGCATAATCGCACAGGTCTTATCGTCGATTGCATTTTTCAGTGCTTCCAAATCATTGAATGGAACGTAAGAAAATCCTTCGACAAGCGGGGCAAATCCTTTATGATATTTTGGTTGTGCAGTTGCGGTAACCGTGGCGATTGTCCTGCCATGGAACGAGTTTAAAAAAGTAATTATCTTATATCTGCCGGTATTTGAGTTATGGATACGGGCAAGTTTGATCGCTGCCTCATTGGCCTCGGCGCCACTGTTACAGAAAAAACACTGACCACCAAAGGATTTTTCAGAAATGTGCTTTGCCAGTAATCCCTGCGGCTCTGTATAATAAATATTTGGGGCATGCTGGAGTTTCGCAGCCTGGTTTTGAATGGCTGCAACAACATTAGGATGACAGTGTCCGAGCAGGCTCACCGCCCAACCCGAAAACAGGTCAAGGTAGCGTTTATCCTCTGCATCCCATATATTCACACCACTTCCTTTGACCAGCAAGATAGGATTCCGAGTATAGTTAGGAATGACATAGCGATCATAAATTTCTTTAACCTCTTTTGTATTCATGCTTTTATTCCTTGAGTCTATCAAAAAATACTTTTCAGCTTTTTTGATTATTCTAATTTATATTTAAAATGAAAAAGGGATTGAAATAACAAATTAATTTCAATCCCTAAAATTATACAATATTCATTAGGCGATACAACAATCTTTTACACGATAATCTGCGTTCCTACACCTTTATCGGTAAAAATTTCCAATAAAAGTGCATGCGGAATTAGCCCATTGATAATATGCGCCTTCTTCACCCCTGCTTTCACGGCACTGATACAAGCCAATGCCTTAGGTAGCATTCCTTCACTGATTATCTTTTTATCAATAAGCACATGAACTTCATCTTCATGTAACGTAGAAGCAAACGACTTCTCGTCATTCGGTTTCGTCATAATACCGTGCGTGTTTGAGAGAAAAACGAGCTTCTCTGCGCCAAGTGACTTTGCAATAAACGCGGCAACATTATCTGCATTGACGTTGTAAATATCTCCGTTGATCCCTTTCGCAATAGGCGGCACAATGGGAATCGCACACGAATTACATAAATTCAAAAACCTATCTTTATCAATAGCAGTAACTTTACCCACAAAACCAATATCAAGTTTTTTCAACTCACCATGATCTGTCTTCGTTTCGACATAGTATTTTTCTGCCTTTAAGGGGCAATCTCCATTTTCCCAAATACAGGCAGCGTCATTGCCCAAATCAGAAATCTTTTTTACTATAGAGGCGCTGATCTGATTGATCAGGACATCTTTTGCTATCTCCAGTGTCTCATAATCAGTAATTCTATGCCCCTCGACAAATTTTGGATTCAAGCCCCTCCTTGTCATCTCCTGACTAATATGAGGACCGCCACCATGCACCAGTATGGGCATAATGCCAACGGTCTTCATAAAGACAATGTCCTGAAGTACGTTAGTTAGCACTTCTTCGCTAGACATTGCCCCTCCACCAAACTTGATTACAACCACTTTGTTTTTAAATGATCGTATATAAGGAAGGGCTTCTATGAGTATACTCGCCTTACGTATGGCATTTTCCATCAACTAATATACCTGTTTTATATACCAAAAGTATGATGATATTCAAAGAAGTCAGAATTATAACAAAAGAGGATTTCGTGTCAAGGGCAAACGCAGGGGTTTCACAATTTAACAAGAAAAGTCGCGCCAAACGATTTTACCGCACGATCAGAGATCTTTATACATATGCGTATCTATGATAAATCTTTGGAAAGTGTCCCATTGTTGAATTGCTACATAATCTTATGTGTTTCGATCTTTTCGTACAGTACCTTTCGACTGATTCCCAGCAGTTCTGCAGCCTTGGACTTATTGCCCTCTGTTGATTTTAGTGCATCCATAATCATCTCCATTTCTAATTGTTTTTGGGCTTCATAAAGAATTCCTATGGATTTATATTTTTGCACTTCCACAGCAGATCTATTACAAACCTCCTGTGGCAGCATCTCCACCCCAATCATACCATCATCGGGAGCAAGGGTAACAATCCTTTCGACAACATTCCTTAATTCCCGCACATTGCCAGGCCATGTATAATTTGAAAGAAATATCAATGCTTCCGGGGTAAAACCTTTGACACGCTTGCCAACATCGGCGCAACTCAACTGCAAAAAATGTGCAATAAGTAAGGGGATATCCTCTTTGCGTTCACGTAGCGGCGGAATGTGGATGGGCACAACGTTTAATCGGTAAAAGAGGTCTTCCCGAAACTCCCCGCTACTCATGGCTGCCTTCAAATCTTTATTGGTTGCAGCAAGGATACGCACATCAATCTTAATTATCCCGGTCCCGCCTACCCGTTGCAGTTCCTTCTCCTGCAAGACACGCAGAAGTTTTGCCTGGGTATGAACATGCATTTCCCCAATTTCATCGAGAAAAATTGTCCCCTTGTCCGCCACCTCAAAAAGCCCCTGCTTTGTCTCCATCGCACCCGTAAATGCCCCTTTTTCAAAACCAAAGAGTTCACTTTCGATTAAATCTTTTGGAATCGCAGCGCAGTTTAAAACCACAAAGGGCTGACCAGACCTCAAACTGTTGTAATGGATGGACTTGGCGATTACTTCCTTTCCCGTACCGCTCTCGCCGGTAATAAGGATGCTATAAGGGGAGTTACTGACCTTTTTTACAAATTCTAATGTTTCTGTGATCTTTAAACTCGTACCAATAATATCACTGAAAGAAGAGTAAACCTTTTGCTGTTTCTTGAGATTTTTATTTTCAAATTCGACACGTTCCTTTGCCTTTTTAAGGACATCAAGGAGTTCGGCATTATAAATTAACAATGCCACCTGAGACGCGATGCCGGTAAAAAGATCCAAGTCTGCCTTAGAAAACTCGTAGTTTTTACTCTTGCTTTCTATTTGTAATATACCTAACGTCTTTTGAGGACATATGAGGGGAGCACACAGGATGGAATTAGCGCCAATTATCTTTATACTCATACTGACCCTGGAATCCATTTGTGTATCCATAACAAGTAACGATTTTCGTTCCCTGATGGCACGATGGGCAAGCGTTTGGCTCAGGAGATTCTCTTCCGCTGCCAAAGTAATGTCCCTTGTCTGAATCGTTCGAATGGTCAGTTTGGCCTCCCCTGGGTCTTGTAAAGCCACAAAGCATCGTCCGGCGTGGGGAAACACGGCAAATATAATTTGTATAATCTCTTTCAGTAATACATCAATATCAAAAATATTATCGATTGCCTTAGTAATATCCTGGAAGATTTTTAAGCTTTTTTGTAATCTCTCAAATTCCTCTTTGCCAGCAGTCTCATGGCACATTTTCTCACCAATACTTCCGATTGGTACGGGCTCTTTTGAGGCCATGATAATTTGTGTGTACTCGCTGGAAGGATATGCCATGCAATCCGAATGTATGGATTCGGTACTTCTGAAGATGAGGGTATGTGGCCCAATACAGATCTGACCGCCGTCAGGAATGGCTTGAGGCGTAATTATGCGTTCATTATTTAGAAACACCCCATTCCGGCTGCCCAGATCCTCAATAAAGTATCCTTCATCAGATTTGCTGATTTTTGCATGATGACGAGAAACCATGAGATCGTCAAGCTTGACATCGGTAGTGGATGCCCGACCAATAATGGTGGTATCTTTTAAGGAATAATTTTTTTTCTGCCCCGGAATGGTGATATCGATTAGTTCAGCCATGGAAATAAAGGACAGAGAGTAAGGTCATTTGCTAAAGCGTCAGCAACCGCATGATATCGTTCCGTGTAGCATAAATGACCAGGGTAATAATAAGACCGAAACCTATATATTGAGCAATGGAGAGTGTTCTTTGACTCACAGGGGAACCCTTGATTCGTTCAATAGCTAAAAACAACAGATGCCCGCCATCCAGCACAGGAACAGGTAAAATATTCAACAGCGCAAGCTGGAGACTCAAGATACCGAGAAAATACACCAATTTACCAAAACCAACCTTTGCAGATTCGTAAGATGCCTGAGCGATAAGAATAAATCCACCCACATTCTTTGTTGAAAGTCTTTGTGAGAAAAATCCCTTTAGGGTGAGATACAATCTCTGCACATTGATAATGGCCTTTTTCGTGCCCACAAGACACGAACCAAACAGACCATATTGCCTTATTACCGTTTTTTCCCGAAATTTTACCCCAATACTTCCTACTGCATTTTTTTCATCCTTTTGGGGTTCAATGGTTGATACAAATCGCTCATCGCCTCGCACCCACTCAATTATCATTGGTTTCCCCTGACTCACCATCACCATCTGCAGGAGGGCATTCCAATCTTTTATCTCTTTCTCGTCAAGCGAAATAATCCTATCTCCGGGTTTTAACCCAATCTTTTCTGCGGGAAACCCCTCAACAAGCGAATCCACCTTCAGTCCATAAAAAGGGGTAAGCCCTCCTATAAATTCCTCTTTTGCCTTTTCGTCATCAAGCGATACATGAATAAGGGTTATCTTGTCATTTCTCTTAACCGTAAAGATGCACGTTTTTTCTTCAGAGTCAACAACAAGATTCCTGATATCAGTAAAACCCATCACAGGCTGCGAATTCACTTCGATAATCTCATCACCTTTTGTAAAACCTGCTTTGTTTGCAAGACTATTATTTTTTACACCATCGAGTATTGCCGTGGCACCGGAGAGACCAAGCATCCGTCTGGTAGACTTAAAAGGATTCACTTTAAGCTCGACTTCTTTATTATCTCGCAGCACAGTAATCGCAATCTCTTTCGCAGGACTTACAGCCTCAACCTCCCGAAATTCATCCTCCGTAGAAATCCGTTTACCATTTACGGCAACTACGACATCCTTGATCTGTATGCCTGCATCACGAGCCGGGGAGTAGTTATTTTCAAAGGCAAATATCTTATCAATTTCCAGACTGGTAGCCGGCATAATTCCTATGCGTTGGATACCATGCTCCGCATCGTACTTAGGTACGACATTTACATCAAAGGTCTTATTATCCCGCTCAACTTTAAGATTTACACCGTCAGATGGATTGCTCAGGGCAACAATCGTAAAAAGGTCTTCAAAATCAGGATCACTGCTTCCGTTAACCTCAACGATTTTATCCCCACGCTGAACTCCAGCCTCCCAGGCTGGCCAACCCGGCATGACCTGTCCTACCTCTGGCGTAATAAAAGGTACACCAATCTGGAAGGCAACAACAAAAGCAATAAAAGCTAAGACCGCATTTAATCCAACTCCCGCCACCAGCACTGAGGCGCGTTGTCCCGTGCTCTTGGAGGAAAATTCCCAAGGAGAACCCTTCTTTTCTTCTTCTGGACCTTCACCAGCCAGTTTGACATAGCCACCCAGCGGAAATAAAGAAAGCCGATACTCCGTTTCTCCCCATTGTTTTTTAAATAGTGCAGGTCCAAAGCCCAGGGAAAAGGCCAGCACACGGACTCCTATCTTTTTTGCCATAAGAAAGTGCCCTAATTCATGAACAAAGATAAGCAGGCCGATACCTACGATGACAAGAACAACATTGGTTGATACGTTTACATAAGGCATTTTTTAACCTCCTGTCTTGCCCAGGCGTCTGCTGCCAATATATCCTCCAGGCAAGGATTTTTAATAAAATGATGATTATCTATCACCTTTTCTACATATAAAGCAATCTCTGTAAATTTAATTTGGCCATCCAGAAACGCTTGCACTGCCACCTCATTGGCAGCATTAAGCGTAGCCCCCATCGTACCGCCTTCTTTGGCAGCCTGATAACCAAGCCGCAAAGCCGGAAATTTCTCCATGTCTGGCTTTTTGAATGTAAGGCTTCCTATACTCGACAAATCCAATGCTCGCACCAGGAGCGGGCTTCTTTCCGGATATGTTAAGGCATACTGGATAGGCACCTTCATGTCCGGCATCCCCATTTGAGCAATAACCGACCCATCACAAAATTCCACCATAGAGTGGATTATTGATTGCGGATGTATCACGACCTCGATTTGTTCGACCCTCAGATCAAATAGCCATTTAGCTTCAATAATCTCCAAGGCTTTATTCATCAGTGTGGCTGAATCTATGGTAATCTTACGTCCCATCTGCCATGTAGGATGCTTGAGGGCCTGTGCGGGTGTTACCTCAGAGAGTTTTTCCATGGGGTAATCATAGAAAGGCCCGCCAGATGCAGTAATAATAACCCGCTTAACCTCAGATGGCTTACCAGAATGAAGAGACTGAAATATCGCACTGTGTTCGCTGTCTACCGGTAATATTTGATCTTTTTTTGCCAGTGGCATTACAATATGCCCGGCCATAACCAGCGATTCTTTATTGGCCAGAGCGAGCGCCTTTCCTTGCTCTATGGTAGCAATAGCCGCAGGTAAGCCGACCGCACCCACAACGGCTGAAACCACAATATCCACATCATTTCGCAGAACAATTTCTTTAAGACAATTGTTTCCGGTAAGTATATTTAGTTGATTGTTATGAAAGCGTCGCTTTAGCTTTTCCACTGATTCACAATCATTTAAGGCAACATATCCAGGCTTGAATTCTTCAACTTGCTCTGCAAGCAACTCCCATCGTGAGTTTGAAGACAAACCCACCACCCGAAATTTATCCTTTAAATTTCGAACAACTTCTAACGTATTTTTACCAATAGAACCTGTAGAACCAAGGACAATAATATTTTTCATAGTTACGCCATATGGGCAATTTCTTCTAAAAGTTCATCTACCATCCGGTCTTCCGGTATCTTTCGCACCTTCTCACCCTTCTTAAAAAGGAATCCGAACCCCTTGCCGCCTGCGATACCAATATCAACCTCCCGCGCCTCTCCCGGGCCATTCACCACACACCCCATAATAGCAATTTGTAATTGCTTTTTATCATCCGGCAAACGCTGCCTAACCTGCTCTACAATATTCACCAAATCGATTTCACAGCGTCCACACGTGGGACAGGAAATAATCTCGGCTCCATGTCGTTTGTAAAGGCCCAATGCTTCAAGGATATCATAGCCTGCCTTTACCTCTAATTCCGACGCGCCCGTGTAAGAAACCCGCAAGGTGTCACCAATGCCTTCGGAGAGTAAGCCTCCGATACCAATAGCAGACTTAATCGTCGCCAGGCTCGGTGGCCCAGCTGCTGTAACACCTAAGTGCAGTGGATAATCACATTGGGTAGCTATTGATCTATAGGCATCAAGAGTCGAAGGGACATCTGAAGCCTTGAGTGACAAGACAATGTCTTTAAACCCCAGTGATTCAAAGTGTTCGCAATATCTCAAGACAGTCTTTACCATCAACGTGGTTAGATTGTCATGTTCTTCCCCTTCGCCACGCACGGAACCAGAATTAACTCCGATACGAATGGGAACACCCTTGTTTTTAGCGGCAAGTACTACCTCTTCAAGCTTTTTTTTGTCTTTCATATTTCCCGGATTGATTCGTATTTTATCAACCCCCTGGGCTATAGCCTCAAGAGCAAGGTGATGCCCAAAATGGATATCGGCAACAAGTGGAATGCGTATCTGCTGTTTAATGGCACCCAGACACTTTGCCGTAACAATTGTAGGTACCGCCACCCGAATAATATGGCATCCAGCCGCCTCCAGTTCTTTAATCTGTCTAACTGTAGCGTCTATATCCTCAGTATGGGTCTTGGTCATGGTCTGAATGGAAATGGGATTATCTCCCCCAATCAAAACACCACCAACATTAACCACTCGAGTGTTGCGCCTTTGAATCATAATTTCTGGTACTTAAGTAAACGAGACCGAAAAATTGCACATTTCAAGATGAATATATGAAAACCTTTATTATATTAATGTTTTGCTAATTTTTCAATCGCTAATTTCAAGGAAGAAGCCATCGCCAAAGGTTCCAGTCATCGCTAGCGTCGTGCTTCAGACGCTTTATGGTCAAAAAAAATTCCAGTGAGATTTTCGATCTCACTGGAATTATAAAAGCTCACTTGCTAAAACTAGAACATCAACTAACTTAATTCACAAATCATCTTCTTCTTT
>JAUPKS010000167.1 GCA_030837315.1 Planctomycetota bacterium | reverse complement strand
GTTCGGCCCGTTATGGCACTTGATACACTCCGCCTTACCGTTAAACAATGCCATACCCCGCTTTGCCGATTCACTCATGGCGTGTTCGTCACCTTGCATATACCGGTCAAACGGTGAATTTGCGCATATAATCGTACGTTCGAATGCTGCAATGGCCTTTGCTATGCCGTCAGCGGTTACACCGGTACCAAAGACCTCCTTAAAAGCCTTGACGTAATCGGGAATTCCGCTTAACTTTCTCACAACGTTATCCAGCGTTTCAAACATCTCATTCGGATTCTGGATGGGACCCAGCGCCTGTTCTTCCAACGTGGCAGCACGACCATCCCAAAACTGGAATTCGTTATAGGCAGTATTGATGACCGTGGGAGAATGCCTGCCACCCTCCTTTGATGTAGGTCCTCCCAGCATCCTGGGTAACCCGTCAGCAAAACCGAGGGCTGGGTTATGACACGTTGCACAACTAATCCAGTTATTCCCTGAAAGACGCGGATCAAAATAGAGTTTCTTCCCCAATTCGACCTTTGCCTCAGTTTGCGGATTATTTGCCGGAATTGTTACCGGTGGAAGAGTACCAATAGGGGGGAAAAGCGGAAAATCACTGGCAGCGATTCCTTGTATTATTAAAACCAGCCCGACTGTACCCCCAAAAACAGATTTTGCAATCTTCCCGATATTCATAAATCATAAACCTCCTTTAATAAATTTGTCTCCCCGGCTCTGCTTGTAACAACGTCACGCTGCGTGGAACTGAAGGATAAACCAAGACTCTTACCATTGGTAACATTTTGGCTGTTTGAAAGATATTTTGAAAAACTAACGAGTTGCCACCATTGAAATTCCCGAATATTCTCCAAGAGAGTTTGTTATTGCACGGAAAACCCTCCATCTACAAATATAACCTGTCCGGTAATATAATCAGATGCCTTTGATGCCAGGAATACTACCACGCCAGAAAGATCCGAGGGTTTGCCAATCCTCTTCAACGGTATCTTTGAAATGATAGCCTTTTTAATCTTTTCATCTTCCAGCATAGTTTTGGTCATCTCCGTCTCCATCGAATACGGAGCAATGGAATTTACCATGATATTGTATTTTGCCCATTCGATGGCCAGTGCCCTCGTCAATTGGATTACACCCCCTTTGCTCGCACAATAGGCGGTGGAGCCACCAGCTCCAAATACCCCCAGGGCAGAGCTAACATTAATAATTTTCCCCCGTTGTCTTTCGGCCATATGTTTTCCCACGGCCTTTGAACACAGATAGGTGCTGGTGAGATTAACCTCCAGCATCTTATGCCAGTCCTCTAAGGAAGATTCAAGACAATGGCCAAAAACATAGGTACCTACGTTATTAACGAGGATATCAATGGTTTTCAATTCGCCTAAAACCTTTTCCACCATCCTTGCCACATCGTCCTGCTTTGTAACATCAGCAACTATGGACATTGATTTTACGCCGCTTTCCTGAATCTCTTGAGCCGTGGTTTCAATATCTGATCGTGTGCGGCTCACTACGGCTACGTGAGCGCCAGACTCAGCGAGCGCCAGGGCCATCGATTTGCCCAGCCCCTTACCGGCACCCGTTACTAATGCAACTTTGTCCCGCAGGCTAAATAATTCAATACACATATTTTCTTTACTCCGATCCTTATCGTATAAGCAGCCACTGATTCCGACTTGTTTAGTATGTCTTCAGTTCGTTCAACCCCGTATCTTGCCCGGCAAGAACTTTGCCCAGGTAGTAATTAACCTGGCGTGCCTCAGAATCATTTAATAACAGGGGATCGAAAGATCTCATCAGCTCAACGGTTTTTGCCCATTCTGCCGGTGTTTTCCTGGATGTAAATACACGCTCAATACTATGACACTTATGGCACTTTTCCAAAATAATCCTCATGCCTACTTGTATGTCCATCTTTGTATCGTCAATCCCCAGGCTTTTTATTAAATACCCCAGCGCCTCCAATGCCTCCTGATCGCCCATGATTGCCGGGTCTTTTGCGCGCATACGTGCCACATAATCTCTCCAGCCAGCCTCTGTTTTGACATATGCATACACCCTCTCCAGGGAATGGCAGGTAGAACATTTTTGCTGGACGACCCTTCGCCCACTATTTACATTGACCCATACAAGCCTTCCCTTTTCCGAAACGGCAATTTGCTGACCTCTGATTGCGGAAATTATATATAATCCTGCATACAAAGGAACCGGCAAATAAACTGCGATTAAAACAAACATACCGTAAATCGGGAGGCTTTTATAAAACTTTTTATAGAGCCTGACTATACATATCTTGACAATTATCAATGGGAAAATGGCAATACCAATATAAGCATGAATAACAGCCTTTGGTGGTAATACATTAAACCCTTCAAGTTTTTTAAACATCACGATGCAGATAAATAAATAGAGGGCTAAAAAAATATACCCTGTGATGCGATGTGCCCACTGGAAAAATTTTGGATATTTTGAGGGGGTAATTTGTCCGATCACAAAGAGAATAAATAGAGCATTAATAATACCCATACCTAATAGACTAAACGCTAATAGAGAGTTTGTCATGGGTTTCAATTCTAAAAAATTCATATTTATCTGCTCTTTTCGTTATTCCTGTCTGATCTACAGACTTAAACGTGACACTATGCGAGAAAATTCCTATTTTAGAAGCCTTGCACATGTTGCTTATACTGCTCATACAGACTCAATGTATGAAAGAACCTTCTTGCATCCTATAGGTATAGTCTCGCGTATGCTATTATTCGAGGAATTCAATACGCTTAATATATGCCTCGGCCTTTCCTTCACCTCCGGCTGTAGTAGTGTCAACCTCAAGGCATATACCAGATATTGCAGGAGCCTCTTTTTCGTAATATAGTTGAAACGCACTAGTCAAATCAAACTCAGAAATTACCGTTTCTTTAAGTTCCGGGTTTCCTACACAAACAAAACGTCCGCCGGCATGAAAAAATCCACCTTTGTAAGGTATGTTAATTTTTTCGGCTTCGCCGAGAAACAGGCTTAAGAAATAAGGTAAATCCGGTATCATAAAATGCCCACTGGACAATTTTTCTGGACCAAAAAATATGTATAAACCCAAGGCTTGAGTCCTATTTCCGCTCTCAAAGGAAGCATCCTTTGGGTATTCAATAATTCCCCATTCAATTCTTACTTTAGAAACTTTAGGAAGAATGATATCCTTACAAACAAGAAAACCCCTGACGGGTTGCTTGGTTTTAATAAACAACATACCATCCTTAATGGAGAATTCAATTTCCGTATGATACTTAGCTGCACCTTTATAATAAAGCCCCTTCGATTCCAACCATTTACGGACAGAACCTCCTGAATAATTTGAAAAATCGATTACATATTTTACCTTCTGAACCTTTACCTTTTCGTTGTCTTGCTTTTCCAGAATGTATTCCTTGGTATCTCGTGATGGCTTCCGGGTCTCAGCTCGTTTCTTTTCTTCTGAAAAAACGTTTCCACTCAAAACAAATATTACTATACATGTGATAGCTGCAATAAAACTTTTCAATTTCGTTTATTTTCATGAAAAACAATGAAAGGTGAGAAGTTGGGATTTAAACAATACATTCCCAACTTCTCAACCGCTTAACTTTACAACCTCACGTCTTCAATTCTCCAAAACGCACTCGTCATACTACCGTTTACATTTCTTCCCATGCACCTTGATAGGCCAGCGGTGCTTACGCCCATGTGTTGAGGACGGCCTCTGGAAAGACGAAGACAGCATTCGGGTCGCCTTGGGCGTTGAGCGGGAAAATTCTTGTTCGCTCAACGAGGCTGAACAAGGAGCGGCCTAGACCTATAGGTATACTGCCATCAGCAGCTTCAGCCTCCGCGCTTCGCCAGGGCTATTATTTTGCGGCGTCTTTTGCCGCTTCCTGGATTTTCTCACCAGCCTTTTCGATCTGCTCCCCGGCTTTTTCTGCAGCCTGATCGACTTCCTTGCCGGCGCGCTCCACCGAACCTTCTTTTTTCTGGCAGCCGGTTAACCCTGCAATCAATGCGCTCATTGCTAACGCTACCATAACACTCTTGCCAAATTTCATCATGTATATCTCCTTTCTCGGATGTATCAAGATAATCCCCTTAACATGGGGGGATTTTACACCTCATTCTTTTCTCCCCGGGTACAGACAATTTAAACGGGAGTCTGCCGAAAAACAATTTGTTACAAGGCGTGGCCTTTCACGGCCACTTGATGATAGCTTTTCCAGAGTTCACCGCCTCATTTTCAATCTCCGCTCAGGACTATATTCTGCCCAACAAGAGCAGTATCAGTATGATTACCACTATCAGGCCGATCGCGCCTGTAGGTTTATAACCCCACGACCTGCTATGTGGCCAGGTTGGGATTACTCCCAAAAGGATCAGGATTAGAACTACGATTAAGATTGTGCTAAGTGACATATTCGTTCTCCCGTTAAAAAAAAGAAGGTCAAACTAAAGTACATTCCAAAAAAACATTGGGTTTAGCCAATTCATTTCACGGACATGTTGTTTTTAACGGCTTTAACTCCCTCGACCGATCTCGCTACTTCCACGGCCCTGGCGGCAACCTCCGGGGAATCCACGAAGCCGCTCAACTGCACGACTCCCTTGAAAGTTTCAACATTGATCTGGAGCACCTTAAGCATAGGGTCATTATATATTGCTGTCTTGACCTTGGACGTAAGAACAGAACTGTCGATATACTCCCCGCTGCTTTCGCGCGTTGCGGTCCCCGCACAGCCAGGACTGCCAGCAATCCACCCAACCAAAAAAAGGCCTGCAAATTCTTCCTGTTTTCTCCTCAATAATTTTCTTTTGTTGTACAGCATTATAGAGGCCATTAAAAATCTTTTCACACTCATCCGCCAGCTTTTTTATTTCCGTATCATCTAATGTATCAATTTTTGTGGCTTGCTTTAGCAATTCCCGATACTGTTCCAAAGAACTACAGAT
>JAUPKS010000166.1 GCA_030837315.1 Planctomycetota bacterium | reverse complement strand
ATCAGGTTTATAAAAACCCTCGTAGATAAATTTGAAGCTGAAAATCCTGCCATAAAGGTTACATTAAACGTCCTCCCCGCCCCCACCGACCAGCAGCACCATTATTATCTTACCACACTGGGCGCAAAAACCAGCGAAATTGATGTGATGAGGATTGATACCATCTGGTTCGCTGAATTTGCATCGGCCGGCTGGCTGGCATCTCTCGAAGGTCACATCAATCCGGAAGAGCGCACCTCGTTTATTCCCGTGACGGAAAAGACCGATGTTTTTAGGGGACATCTGTGTGCCATCCCCTGGGATGCCAATATCGGTCTCTTATACTATAGAAAGGATCTCTTGGAAAAATACAACCTTGATACGCCACAAACATGGGATGAACTCGTGAAGGCGTGTGTAAAAATATCTTCCGGTGAGCACATTTACGGCTATCTCTGGCAGGGGAAACAATACGAAGGGCTTGTCTGCAACTTTATTGAATTCATCGGCAGCAACACCGGTGAAATAATTGACGATACGGGAAGGATAATCGTTGATTCTGAGCAGAATAAAATAGCCCTCGACTTTATGCACGATTTGATATGGGAATATCGGGTATCGCCGCAAAATACCCACAGTGAACTTATGGAAGAATCTTCCAGGCATCTCTTTCAACAGGGCAAAGGCCTGTTTTTAAGGAACTGGACCTATGTGTGGGAACTATGCCAGGAAGACCCGTTAATGAAAGGCAAGGTAGGAGTTTCTCTGTTGCCAGAATTTTCTAATGGGAATCCGGCATCTGTGTATGGGGGATGGCATCTGGCGATCAATGCCTGCTCGAGGAATAAGAAGCAGGCATGGCAATTCATTGAGTTTTTAACCTCCCCTGAAGCGCAAAAGGAGCTTGCCATAAATTTATCCTGGGCGCCTACAAGACACGCGCTCTATAATGACCCGGAACTCATACAGAAATTACCTTTTCTTCCCATAGTAGAATTGGCTTTGAAAGACCTTCAAATCAGGCCAAATCTTCCCTATTACCAATGGGTAAGCGACATCCTGCAAAAACACATTAACAAGGTGTTGTCAAATCAAACAAGCAGCGATGCGGCATTAAGGACCATGAACGCAAAACTCGAAGGGATTAAAAGTGAATTTACTGAGAACTAAGATTCCTTATCTGTTTTTACTGCCCGGCATAATGCTGGTACTGGCATTTAATTTTATCCCGTTTATAGACACACTCATACTATCGTTCAAAAATTCGAAACTCATTCTGCCGGAAGAAAGATTTGCAGGGTTTGATAATTATGAGGCAATCCTGACGCACTCTCGTTTTTGGCACTCGCTTTTTATTACACTTTCATTCACATTTGTTTCGATATCCCTGGAAGCTATTCTGGGCTTATGTCTGGGACTTATGATGAACCGGCTATCACCCGTTAATAACTTTTTGAGAATCCTGATACTTATTCCATGGACAATTCCAACTGTGGTTACGGCAAAGATATGGCAGTGGATGTTTGACTATAATTTAGGTATTCTAAACTATCTCTTTGAAGTTGCAGGAATACATCGGATTAACTGGCTTGGGAAACCACTTTTAGCCTTCTTTTCTTTAGTCATTGCGGATGTCTGGAAGACGGCGCCCTTTGTGGCCGTCATAGTTTTGGCGGGTCTTTCTGCAATTCCACAGGAAATCTGTAAGGCGTCTGTTGTTGACGGCGCAAACAACTGGCAGAGGTTTCGTTTCATAACCCTGCCACTCTTATTGCCGATACTGGGTGTAGCCATCCTTTTCAGGGCAATCGATGCGCTCAGGATATTCGACCTCGTGTATATACTCACGGGTGGCGGACCGGGAGGTTCAACAGAAACCTTATCTGTGTATGCTTACAAGCTTTTCTTTTATAAAGGTGACTTTGGACAGGGCGCTGCCACATCCGTAATAGTCTTGCTCCTGGTAGCCGGATTTGGCTATTTTTACACAAAAAAAACATTCGAAATGGGGTAACAATTTAGTATTTTGAAAAACATCCTAACTCAAGCGAGTCGGAGTATGTAGCACGACATTTATATCGTTGTCCTGCGAACTGAAGTTCGCGCTACACAGACGGTAAAACCTTGTTTTTATTAAGGCTTTTCAAAAAGCAAATTGTTACGAAATGGGCAACCTATGAAAATTGGGGCGCATTATTTTGGGTGTGGAAGGTGCGAATTTACAGTGTGGGCACCTTTCCAGAAAGAGGTGGCGTTAAAGATAGTTTCGCCTCAGGAAAAAATTATTCCTATGGAAAACGGTGGTAAAGGATACTGGGAAATAACGACCGGAGATATCTCGGATAAGACGCGGTATCTTTACCGGCTCAATGGCGAGAAAGAAAGACCAGACCCGGCTTCACATTTTCAGCCTGAAGGTGTTCATGGACCTTCGCAGGTAACTGATCACGATTCATTCCGGTGGGAAGACAGCGAATGGAATGGGATTCCCATTTCTGCGATGATTATCTACGAACTTCATACAGGCACATTTACACCCGAAGGAACCTTTGAAGCAATCATTCCACGACTTGATGAACTGAAGGATATCGGTATAAATACCCTGGAAATCATGCCGATTGCACAGTTTCCGGGTGAAAGGAATTGGGGCTACGATGGTGCATACCCCTTTGCCGTCCAGAATTCCTACGGAGGCCCAACCGGTTTTAAATGTTTGGTTAATGAATGCCACAAAAGGGGCATCGCCGTTATTCTCGATGTTGTTTACAACCATCTCGGCCCAGAAGGAAATTACCTATGGGATTACGGTCATTACTTTACTAAAAAATACAGGACGCCATGGGGCGACGCCCTCAACTTCGATGGTGCGCACAGCAACGCAGTGAGAAGTTATTTTATAGAGAATGCACTCCATTGGTTTAAGAACTATCACATTGATGCCCTTCGGCTGGACGCCATACATGGCATTTTTGATATGAGTGCAAGGCCATTTCTTTCCGAGCTCGCAGAAAAAGTTGAAGAATTCTCGAAAACAACCGGGAAAACATGTTATCTGATAGCCGAGAGCGACCTCAATGATTCAAAGGTAACAAGACCGAGGGAGTTTGGCGGATACGGAATCAATGCCCAATGGTGTGATGACTTTCACCATGCGCTCCACACCACTCTAACAGGAGAAAACCAGGGATACTATAGTGATTTTGGAGCGGTCAAACACCTCGTAAAAGCCATGCGCGAAGGATTCGTTTATTCGGGAGGGTATTCGCAATTCAGACAGAAGAATCACGGAAATTCCTCAAAGGACGTACCTGCAACACAGCTTGTAACCTTTTCACAGAACCATGACCAGACAGGGAACAGGATGCTGGGAGAAAGGCTCAGCGTCCTTGTATCGTTTGAATCACTTAAACTCGCAGCGGGTGTTGTCCTCCTGTCGCCTTATATACCACTCCTTTTCATGGGTGAAGAATATGGGGAGGACGCTCCTTTCCTTTATTTCATAAGCCATTCAGACCCCACCCTTATCGAAGCAGTACGGCAGGGCAGGAAAAAAGAATTTGAAGATTTCAAATGGAAGGAAGAACCTCCCGATCCTCAGAATTTAAAGACATTCCTTAAGTCAAAAATAAACTGGAAAAAAAGAAATGAAGGCAACCATAAGGTTTTAATGGACTTTTATAAGAAACTGATAACGTCAAGAAGAACAATCCCTGCCCTTGCACTTCTTGATAAAAAAAGCCTTGCCGTGGATAGCCCCGAAGGGGAAAAGATTATGTTTATCAGAAGATGGAAAGACCCCAGTCATGTTTTTATTGTTTTCAATTTCAGCCGTGCAGATGTTAAAATAACTCCTCCTGTTCTTAATGGAAGGTGGAAGAAATGGCTTGATTCCTCAGAGAAAATATGGAATGGTCCAGGTTCTCTTCTCAAGCATGAACTGACACCGGGCGATGAAATAATCATGAGGGGGCATAGTTTGGTCATGTACAGCATGGTAAAACCATAACATTCATTGCATACCCTGTAAAAACCTTCAATACACGCAAGGCTAAAGCCTCGCCCTACATTTATTTTCCGACTCGTTTGGACTGGGAATGTGACAGATAAGGAGACTTATGAATGCCTTATGAAGAAACCTGCCTTCCGGATGACCCTATCTGGTATAAGGACGTCATTATTTACGAGCTACACGTAAGGGCCTTTTACGACAGTAATGCCGATGGAATCGGAGATTTTAAAGGGCTTATCGAAAAATTAGATTACATAGAAAGTCTGGGTGTTACCGCCATATGGCTGCTTCCCTTCTACCCATCTCCTCTCAGAGACGATGGATACGATATCGCGAATTATTTCGGCATTCATCCGGATTACGGTTTATTACGCGATTTCAAGGAATTTATCAGGGAAGCCCATAGAAGGGGCATACGGGTTATTACAGAACTTGTCCTTAATCATACTTCTGACCGGCATCCCTGGTTCCAACTTGCCAGAAAGGCAAAATCGGGTTCGGCGATGAGGAATTTTTATGTCTGGAGTGATACGCCCGAAACGTATAAAGAAGCAAGAGTAATATTCAAGGATTTTGAGGCATCAAACTGGACATGGGATACGGAGGCAAAGGCATACTACTGGCACCGCTTTTTCTCGCATCAGCCGGATTTAAATTACAACAATCCCCTTGTACTCAAGAAAATCATGCGGGTTATTAATTATTGGCTGGATATGGGGGTTGACGGATTTCGTTTAGATGCCGTTCCCTATCTTTTTGAAAAGGAGGGTACAAATTGTGAAAGCTTACCGGAAACGCATGAATTTTTAAAGGTACTGAGGTCATATATTGACAGTAAGTTTAAGGATAAAATGCTCCTTGCCGAAGCAAACCAATGGCCGGAGGATGCCATTGCCTACTTTGGAAACAGAGACGAGTGTCACATGGCATTTCACTTTCCCCTCATGCCCAGATTGTTTATGGCAATTTGGATGGAAGACAGATTTCCCATAATTGATATCCTTGAACAAACTCCTCCAATACCCGATACGTGCCAATGGGCATTTTTCTTAAGAAACCATGACGAACTTACCCTGGAAATGGTAACTGACGAGGAGAAAGATTATATGTACAGGGTCTATGCTAAAGACCGTGTCGCGCGTATAAACCTTGGTATCCGGCGGAGACTTGCCCCTCTTCTTGGAAATAACAGGAGAAAGATAGAAATTATGAATATCCTCCTCTTTTCTCTTCCCGGCACCCCCATTATTTATTACGGGGATGAAATCGGCATGGGCGATAACTATCATCTTGGCGACAGAAACGGCGTAAGAACTCCCATGCAATGGGATGTGGACAGAAACGGTGGTTTTTCCCGCGCCAACCCTCAAAAACTCTATCTCCCCCTTATTCTGGACCCCGAATTTCATTACGAAGCAGTTAATGTCGAAAACCAGGAAAAAAATCAGGCGTCCCTTCTGTGGTGGATGAGAAGGGTTATTGCAATGAGGAAACGTTTCAAGGCGTTTGGGAGGGGAAATATAGAATTTTTATTTCCCGACAATCCAAAAGTGCTTGCATTTACGCGTCGGTATAAAGAAGAGACCGTTCTCGTAGTAATTAACCTTTCACGCTTTTCCCAGGCTGTCGAACTCGATCTCTCAAAATTTTCAGGATATCTGCCCGTAGAGATTTTTAGCGGAAATAAATTTCCTGTCATAAAGGAAGTCCCTTATTTACTCACCCTGGGGCATTATGACTATTTCTGGTTTGCATTAAAAAAAGAAGAAGCCGCACGATTCAGAAAAATACGGACTATCCCTGAAATAAGCGGTATCTGGAAAACAATATTTACGGGAAAAACAAAAGAAATATTTGAAAGGGAAATTTTGCCTTCTTATATAAAGACGTGCAAATACTTTGGCGCTAAGTTTCATGATATGCGCGAGGTAAAAATTATCGAAAACGTTAGAATTGAAGGCGGATGTGATACGCAGATTCTTTTGCTGGAGGTCAAATATGCTGTGGGATTATCAGATATACATCTCCTTCCCCTTTCTTTTGCACCCGGTGATAAAGCCGAAAGTATAGTTATCGAAAATCCCTATGCGGTGATTGCACACTTACGGCATGGAAATGTGGAGGGGATAATATACGATAGCATCAACGATGAGGAATTCAGAAAACATTTCCTTCTCATACTCGCAAAAAAACATAATATTCGGGGTACGTATGGGGAACTTATCACGTATACAGGAAAAGACTTTAAAAAATACAAACCCCAGGAACTCGGTATGGTAAAATCCCAGGTTCTCAAGGCAGAGCAGAACAATTCATCCATTCTTTACGGCAAAGAACTCATTTTCAAACTTTACCGGCGTCTTGACGAAGGAATAAACCCCGAACCGGAAATTTGCAAATTCCTTACTGAGACGCTTTCTTTTTCCCATACTCCGCCGTTTGCGGGGGCAGTCGAATACAGAAGACATGGATACGAACCAATAACTTTAGGTATGCTTCATGCCTTCATACCAAATGAGGGAGATGCATGGACGTACACACTTGATTGGTTGGGGAGATACTTTGGCAGAATCCTCTCCAGAAAAAATGAGATTCAGGAAACACCAACCGTTCCATCCTTTCTTTCAGAAAGTGCGTTTCAGGAGATACCAGGGCTTTTTCAAGAATTAATAAGCGGCGTATATCTTGAAATGATAAGCCTTTTGGGGAAAAGGACGGCTGAACTTCACTTAGCGATGTCATCCGAAACAGAAGATATGAGCTTTGCGCCAGAACCTTTCTCGGTATCCTATCAAAGATCGCTCTACCAATCCATGCAATCTCTTACGAAAAGGGTTTTTTTGCTTCTGAGTAAAAATGTGAAAAATCTGCCCGACAATCTCAAAGGGCTGGCTGGCGAGATACTGCATCGCGAAAAAGAGATAATGGATCGTTTCAGAGGTATTCTTAGGAAGAGAATTTCGGCAATGAAGATTCGAATCCACGGAGATTATCACCTGGGACAAGTCCTTTACACGGGAAATGACTTCTTTATCATTGATTTTGAGGGGGAACTTGCAAGGACGCTGAGTGACAGGAGATTGAAAAGGTCGCCTCTCCGTGATATTGCAAGCATGATAAGGTCGTTCCGGTATGCGACCCATGCGGCTCTTTCAAAATATACCCCGATAAAACCGGAAGATATGCCCCTATTGGAACACTGGGCGGACTTATGGTATCAATATGTTGTAAGAACATTCCTGAGGTCATACCTTGAAAAAGTTGGAAATGCCCCTTTTGTTCCGGATGACAAGGAAACGTTCCGCACCATACTAATTGCTTATCTTCTGGAGAGGGCGATTTATGAACTCGGATGCGAACTGACTGATCGCCCCGAATGGGTAATTATCCCATTGAAAGAGATAAAACATCTCCTGGAGGTTATTTAATGGATAGTGATAATTTATCGACGCCACGTATTCCAGTCTCCACCTATCGGTTACAATTTAACCGTCGATTTAAATTTTGTGATGCAAAGAAAATTATTTGTTACTTCCACGATCTTGGCATTACCGATATTTACGCATCCCCTTATTGTAAGGCACGCGAAGGCAGCCTTCATGGCTATGATATTGTCGACCACAATACCCTGAATCCGGAGATTGGCACAGAAGAAGAGTACCATGAAATGGTACAGGAACTTGGTAAATATCAAATGGGACAGATGCTTGACATCGTTCCAAACCACATGTGCATCACCAGCAAAGAAAACACCTGGTGGATGGATGTCCTGGAAAACGGCCCAAGTTCTCCCTATGCGAATTTCTTTGACATTGATTGGGATCCGGTAAAAACTGAACTAAAGAACAAAATACTCATTCCTGTTTTAAGCGCCCAGTACGGAATCATCCTTGAAAGGCAGGAGTTGCGACTTGCCTTTGAGAATGGCGCTTTTTTTATTCATTATTATCAGCATAAACTTCCCATAATACCTAAAACATATATAGACATATTCCAACATCGTGTTGACGAACTGAAAAATCAGCTTTCTGCTGAAAACCCGTGTTTTCTTGAATTCTTAAGCATTATTACCGCTCTGAATAATTTACCTGCCTATACGGAAAAAAATCCGGAAAAGATTGCCGAAAGATACCGTGAAAAGGAGATTATAAAGAAGCGTTTGTGGAATCTTTACAACGAAAGTTCTGAGATTAAGGCTTTCATAGATGAAAACATAAGGATATTCAATGGGACAAAAGGTAAGACCGAAAGTTTTGATCATCTCGACAAACTTCTCAATTCACAGATATACAGACTTTCCCACTGGTGTGTGGCAACCGATGAGATAAATTACCGGAGATTTTTTGATATTAACGACCTTGCCGCAATAAGGATGGAATATCCAGGGGTCTTTACAGAGACACACAAGCTGATTTTTAGACTTATACGAGAAGGCAAGGTCACAGGACTGAGAGTTGATCATCCCGATGGATTGTACAACCCCTCCGAATATTTTCAAAAACTGCAAAGGAATTGCTTTCTCCATAAAGGCATTGGCGCTTTAAAAAATGTAGCCGATCATCCTGACAGCGAGGCTGAACTAGTAAAGCAGTATGACGACCGCTTATTGTCTGACCCGCACATGAAACCCTTTTATATCGTTGGCGAGAAGATACTCATCAAAGGGGAAAAAACGCCTGAAGACTGGCCAATTTACGGCACGACCGGATATGACTATTTAAACTCCTTAAATGGTCTTTTTGTCGAAACGGTTAACGCAAAGGCATTTGACGACATATACACCAGATTCATCAAATCAAAGATCAACTTTCAGGATAGTATTTATGAGAAGAAAATACTTATCATGGAAACGGTAATGTCCAGCGAGGTTAATACCCTGGGTCACTTCCTGAACCGGTTATCTGAAAAAAACAGGCATACAAGGGATTTTACCCTAAACAGCCTTACCGTAGTCATAAAAGAGGTTATCGCCTTTTTCCCTGTATACAGAACGTATATACAATCGCCGGGTGTGTCCGAACGGGACCGTAAGTATATAGAACAGGCGGTGTCGAAGGCTAAGAGAAAGAATCCTGCCGTGAGTGCGTCAATATTTGATTTCCTTAAGGACGTCATACTGCTCAAGTATCCTGAGAATTTTGAGGACGACGATAAAAAGGATTGGCTTGATTTCGTTATGAGATTCCAGCAGATTACCGGCCCTGTCATGGCGAAAGGGCTCGAAGATACTACCTTCTATGTTTATAACCGGTTTCTTTCCCTGAATGATGTCGGGGGAAGTCCGGATAGGTTTGGCACCCCCATAGAGACCTTTCATGGGCAAAATATAGAGAGATTCAAGTTCTGTCCCCATGCCCTTATCACTACCTCGACACATGATTCAAAACGCAGCGAAGATGTAAGGGCAAGGCTCAACGTACTTTCGGAAATACCGGACGAGTGGAGGGAGCGCCTGATACGATGGAGACGGCTTAATAAGAAAAAAAAGGCCGTTGTTGAAGGCCAGGAGATCCCCGGCACTAACGAAGAGTATCTGCTGTATCAGAGCCTTATTGGCGTATGGCCTGTTGAACCGATGGATAAGTCTGAATATGAAGTATTTAAGAAACGGATTAAGGATTATATGGTAAAGGCAACGAGAGAGGCAAAGGTCCATACAAGCTGGATAAGTCCCAACACGATGTATGAAGACACTCTCATAAATTTTATCGAAACTATTTTGAATAATTTCCGGGGAAATAAATTTCTGAAAGATTTTCAAACATTCCAGAAGAAAATATCTCATTACGGCATGTTCAACGCTCTCTCGCAAACACTGCTCAAGATAACCTCGCCAGGTGTTCCTGATTTCTATCAGGGCACTGAGTTGTGGGATTTAAGTCTTGTTGACCCAGACAACCGCAGACTCGTTGATTATAGTATCAGAATCAAGATACTGGAAGAACTGAAACGGAATGAGGAAGAGATGCCGCTATCAAAGCTTGCGAAGGAATTGACTATCAACAAAGATGATGGAAAGATAAAGCTCTATCTGATGTATAAAGCCCTCAATTACCGGAAAACAAACAGGGAGATATTTGAGCGCGGGGAATATTCTCCTCTTGAAGCAATGGGAGAAAAGGCTACGAATGTCTGCTCGTTTGTGAGGAAATTTAGAAATTCCACGGTGCTGGTTTTTGTCCCCAGATTTATTACAAGGCTTATACAACAACCTGAAAGCCTGCCCTTTGGCAAAGACGTATGGAAAGACTCGTTTATTATCGTTCCACATGAGGAAACGGAGGAAAAATACCGGAATATTTTTACAGGAGAAGTTGTGACGACCATACGTCACAAAGAAACAACTATCTTGTATCTGTCAGAGATATTTGCCCATTTTCCAGTGGCTTTGATGGAAAGAATTGCCTGATTTAAAACGATTTCGAGCCAGAAAGTCCCCTTTTGGGAGGGGACTTTGTCGTGAGCTCAGTCGAACGATTTAAGGGGTGGATAGGCCGGTAATTCGTAAGATGTCAACTGAAATTTCACAACCAAGATACCCACCACTAACCCCTCCCAAGAGGGAAATAATTGTGCTAAAATTATGTACAGCTAAGTTAAACACGAACAAGCAGGGTTTGTTCATGCCACTCTAAAAACCGCATAAATAAAATGAAAATTCCTATACAATCGAGTTAATCCCCCCTAACAAAGGGGGATTTAGGTGTGTGTGTTTCTTATCGTTTTATTCTAAAAGAAATCTTCCAAAAGCTTGGAACATCAGAATATGGACTAACATACAATGAAGCAGGTACTCCTAATGGCCTCTCTTCTTTGCTTCCTATCTTCGGTATCCACACCCTCTTGACGGGTTTTGCCCTGTAGCTTCCCTCTCTGAGTATCTTCTCTAATTCCACAAGATTCTTTTCCGCTTCCTTCTCATACGCCTCGATGCTCTGTCGGTCTACTCCCGCAGCCCCTCCATTACTCCTCACCTTCTCCCATGACGCTCTCAGGTTCTCGCTTGAGTACACCTT
>JAUPKS010000165.1 GCA_030837315.1 Planctomycetota bacterium | reverse complement strand
TCTTTTATGGTATTTACAACCTTACCCACCTCTATTTCAGTTGAACTGTATAGATACCTGATTACACTTTCAAGAAACTTTAACCCTTCTTCCTCTTCAAAATAGTGCCTCCCTATTTCAAGAAAATCCTTTAGATCCTTCTCAAGTTCTTTCTCATTCAGGATATTTCTCATAACCAATAAGGCTATCTCAAGAGAAACCCTTTTGAATACTTTCTGCTTTATCTCTTCATTACTAAATTTTGACAGGTCGGTAAGCAGATATTCAAATTCCGGAACAAAACGGCAAAATATCTCGTCTGTTCCTTTAAAATAGTCACTGAATTGCCTGGTTTTCCATAGTTCTTTACCGTGATACAAAATCACGGGAATTACTGGTATGAGTTTCTCTGTCTGCTTAATATTTGTTTCCCATATCTTTAAAAGATATTTTAATAACTGGAGGTGCGGATATGGTACAGAATAACTTTTATGCTCGAACAAAAGGGTTATCTTGAGCTCTTTGTCTTTACAATAACAGGTATAGACAATATCTGAAAATGTTCTTTGAGCTCCTCGTCGATATATGAGCTATTATCCCGTGTCAATGTGGATAAATCCAGCTTTTTAAAAATTTCAGGAGGAAATGTCCCCGTAAGAAAATCGATTACATTTTCTCGTATAGAAAAAGTCTCTTTGAAAAATTTGTCATGGGGATTGAAGATTTCCATAAAAGATAATTTTGCGTCCTTCGAGAATATTTATAAAGCGTTTACTTCCAAACAGCAAATTCCAACATTACCAAATTAACAATTACTCACCACAGAGACGCAAAACACGCAAAGAAAAACAGATCAAAGAAATCTTAGGATCGGTTATTTACAGGCTATCCGAGAATTGCCTTATAGATTAACTGAAACGCTATACTAAATTTTTATGGCGCTTCATACATTGCATGGTTCCGGCTTCTGTGTCCTTCTCTCCCGACCCCTTCTCTCAAGGCTTTTCCTGTAATTATTGAGTGTATCCAGAATTATTTCGTAATCTTCTATCACGGGTAGTTCTTTCAATAGTTTCTCAAATTGCAACCTGTGTTTTTGGAAATCTATCTCACAGACCTGGAACGCTGTCGTGTTTGCTTCTGACTGCGGATGTATCCTCTCCCGGCTCCTTCTTTCAAGGCTTTTTACATACATTTTCAACACATCCCGAAGCACTTCGTAATCTTCCGTTATCGGCATTACCTTCAATAGTTTTTCAAACCCTTTTAGTATCTTCTCGATTTCGTCTTTTGAGTAACGAGTACTATTTTTAGCGATAAATACCTTTTCATGCCTTGTTGCGGTCGTACCTTCTTCAGCGGTAAGTATCTCTTCAAAAAGTTTCTCCCCAGGTCTCAAACCGACAAACTCAATGTCAATATCCTTATACGGTTTCAACCCATGAATTTTTATCAGTTCCTCTGCCAGTGTCAAAACCTTCACCGGTTCCCCCATATCGAGGACAAGGATATCTCCGCCTTTTCCAATAACACTAGACTGCAACACAAGGGATACTGCCTCCGGAATTGTCATGAAATACCTCTGCACATCCCGGTGAGTTACCTTAACGGGCCCACCATGTTTTATTTGTTCCAGGAATATAGGTAAAACGCTCCCACGGCTGCCAAGGACGTTGCCAAATCTTACCGACAGAAAACTGGTATTTCCACAACCATTAAATGCCGTACAAATATATTCCGCCATTCTCTTTGTCGTGCCCATAATACTGGTAGGCCTAACCGCTTTATCCGTAGAAATCAGGACAAATTCTTCCACCCGATATTCTGCTGACGCCTTAGCTACAGTATATGTCCCAAATATATTTGTTTTTACCGATTCTTTGGGATTGATTTCCATCATGGGCACATGTTTACAGGCGGCCGCATGAAAAACGATCTGAGGCTTGAATTTCCTGAACACCTCAACAACTAAATCGTTATCCCTTACGTCGCCTGCTATAAATACGACCTTATCCTGTACACGCGAATTTTCCAAATGTCTGTCCCAAAAATCCGGAAATGACCTCTCCAGCTTTTGCTTCATAGTATGAAGTTCCGTCTCATCAATATCAAGAAGAATGACCCTTTCTGGCTCGAAATTACACACTTGCATGATTATCTCTGAGCCAATAGAACCACCCGCACCTGTTACCAGGATTGTCTTCTTCCTTAAAAATTTATCGATCTCTTTATAGTCGATCCTGACCGCCTGTCTGCCTATAAGATCCTCTATTTTTATGTCTTCCAACTTCTTGATATTGATATCTGGCTTATGAAAATCGTAAATCCGCGGAACGATCTTTATCTCCAGTTTTAAATTTACTGCGATTGCATGTAATTTTCTCAGATACTGATGATTTAATGATGGGATGGCTATAATGATTGCCTCGATCCCATATGCTGAAACAAGATCGCTCAATGCATCAGTGGTGCCAAGCACCTTCAATCCATGCATACATATACCGACCTTGCTCCTGTCGTCATCCAGCATTCCTACGGGATAATACCTTTCATAGCACTGCCGTTTCATGTCCCTTACAATCATATCCCCTGTATTTCCTGCGCCAATAACAATCGTTTTTTTCCCATGCCTTTCGCCGTTTTTTATATTTTCCAGAAACAATCTCTTTGTGCCCCTCAACCCTAAGAACAAGAAGAGAGAAATGAACCAATCTATGAAAAAAACGCTTCTGGGAAATCCTTGAATAGGAAAATCGAAAGATGCGAGTTTTACACGAGAAATGTTAAAATTTGTAAGAGGAAATAGAATGAATGCGCACAGAACGAATAACAATGATATTACTTGTGCTGTTATTATTTTTTTTAAATCATTAAGACAAAAATACCTCCACGAGATCTTATATACCCCAAAACAGAAAAACATAATCAGCTTAATAAAAACAAAAAAAGGTAAGGCATTGAAAAACATCGATCGATAGCCAGCAGACACGGTAAATTCAAAGCGAACGAAAAAGGAGAGATAGAGTGAAAACACAATTATTGCAAAATCAAGGGACAGGAAAAAAAGGAAACGTTTGAGATGGGTAGGATGTATCAGGTAATGATAAAAACCCTGTGGACAAGGTCGCAAGCTATCTCTTTGATCCTGATTTTTAAAGATTTTTGTACCCTCTGACACTTTCGTCTTTCCGCAAAAACCGTCAAAACAGTTTCATCTGTTTAAACGGCAAAAAAAGCACTGTTACTTTGCATCCCACGGTCACCCGTGGTTTGCCTTTGTCACGATATATCTATTTTTTTATTTAAATGTTTAAGAAAATTGTAAATTGCCCTTTTTTTCCCTCTACTTCATCAAACAACTGAATTATGTTGCTTTCGGCAACTTTTTCATGGAGAGCGAAGAGGCTCTCCGCTCTACAACATGCCCGAAGGGGTGAAAGAAAAGGTGCTAAGCATGGCCGGGACATTTACCCTTCCAGGAATTCATTACATGCTCGCTCCCAAACTCCTGCTTGGGAGTGTAAGGGACGAGAAACTCAGTTTCTCTGCAATGGTGTTCCCAAACAGGAGTTTGGGAACAAGCATGTAAATTTATGTATGAGCATCCACAAAGGATCGCACAATTTTTTTCTGATAGTGACTTATATCGTTAAAGCGTATTCCTGCATAGAGCGATTCCCCAAGCATAAACCCCCTGACACATTTCCCCTGAACGGTTATTGACGTCACATCACCATTGAGTTTGAACTTTAGATCATAAATCTCCTGTTCGACCATTCCATCGCAACGGATAATTTCTTCTGTATCTGCATTCATGGCAATAATGTGGCCTGCCAGAACGCCACCCTCACCCAGATTCAAGATATTCGCCCTGCCTAAGGTGGCTCCGTGATCTCTATGAAATTTAAACTCTGAAGGAAATGCGGTATTAACCCTGATATGTTGTCTCTTTTTAAGCACACCATCTCCACATATAACCTTCTTTTCTAAAAGATCTTTTTCAAACAACGAAGCAGCCTTCGTCCAATCCTTTTCATCTATTATCTGGAAGAAAGACTCCTTCTTTGCCATCCTTATCACCCAGTCTATCTCCGGCTTTACGTTGATTAATCGAATCTGCAAACCGCGGGATACAATATTTTCAAGAATCATAATCCCTAACCCATCGATCTTATTTACCTGTTCAAGGTCGATGATCTGATAACATCGGCCTTCATCTAAACACCTGTACAAGTGGGTTTGAACCTCCAACGCCCTATTGCCGATTAATCCACCAATGACCTCGATAACTTCTATCTTAGGATTGGATGCAGGAAAGATGTGATTCGTATTTAACACAACCCTGGTCTTCCTTGACTGAATAAATTTTTTTAAAAAACCTTTAGTAAGCAAAAATAACCAACAACACACAAGCCCTTTATTAACAAATATAAAACCAAAGATGCATTTTATATAAAAACAACTCATAACCATCAAAATGCACAATAGTTATAAATATATACGAGAGAATGTGTGGAATATGCCTGATGGTAAAAATACAAAATATGATGTTAGGTATCTAACAGTCCGATATCATAAAAGCGACAAAACAAATTAATAAGTTGTTATAAATTAACTAGATATGGCAACTGTTAGAATTCTAACATGGCAACGTACTTTTCCTTACGTTTCCCCGGGATTTGGATTGCGCTGAATGTTGAATTCTGCGATTTTGTTGTTCAGGCTTGCGCGGCTGATGCCGAGTTCTCTCGATGCAAATGTCTTGTTCCATTTTGCTCGTTTTAAGGCATCAGAGACCATGGTCTTCTCAAGCGCCTTGCACGCATTGGCTAGTTTCGTATGCTTACTATAATGCCATTGACTATGCAAACCGGGATACAAGCTTGCCAGGATTTCTCTGGGAATATGTTCAGTCTCAATTGTTTTACTGGTACCGGATAAAAGGACTAAGCGCTCTATCTGGTTTTTCAGTTCACGGACATTGCCCGGCCAGGGATAGGACAGCAGGAGTTCTCTCGCATCCGGATGTATCTCCTTCTTGCCGCCATGGCAAGAGATGGCGTAATAGTCCAGGAAATAATCGATCAGGAGTACGACGTCCTCCTTTCTCTCTCTGAGGGGCGGCAGTGTTATGTGAATTGTGTTAATCCTGTAAAAAAGGTCTTTTCTGAAGAGACCCTGCTCAATGAGTTCTTTTAAAGGTTTATTTGTTGCAGCGATAATTCTGACGTCTACCTTTTTTTGTTCTGTGCCACCCACCCGGTAAAACGACCCGTCTTCCAATACTCTCAAGAGCCTTGCCTGGATTTCCATATTCATGTCTCCAATCTCATCCAGGAATAATGTCCCCTTATCTGCAATTTCAAATAAACCTTTCTTCTCTGAGAGGGCTCCGGTAAAGGAGCCTTTTTCATGTCCGAATAATTCTGAATTGAGCAGGGTATCACTAAACGCAGAACAATTCTGAATAATAAATATTTTATCCTTGCGCGGACTGTTGTAATGTATGGCTGCTGCTATGAGCTCTTTTCCCGTCCCGCTTTCTCCTTCGATCAAAACGGGCCTTTCGCTCCGTTCAATGAGTTCCAATGTATCAAATACCCTTTTTATTGCCGGACTGGTCCCGATCATCCCTTTATACTTTTCTTTATAAATACCTTCGAGAAGAAAGGATCGTTTATTGATAATTTCCTCTTTCTCCTGTAAAAGTTCATAGAAGGCAATGACATCTTCGGCAACGAGTTCCATAAAATCGGATATATATGCCTCTGTATGATGGTCTATTGGTTTCAGGGTGTCATAGCATCGGCCTAGCTCGATACTGTCAAATCCAAGCTTTGTTAACTTTTCTTTATACACTTTTTTTTCCGAACCGTTGTTTTCAAATGACAGGATACCAGACCCGATCATGGCTCCTACATATTTTTGTTTCACAAGAATCGGGACTGCGCATCCTTGCAGGCCGGCAAAACATTCGCAGCAAAAAGGTTTTTGATTTTTACTGAATTCTTTAAGCCTTTTCCGATACGTTTGAGAGCAAAGTTTAGTTCCCTCTGGTATTGAGCGTATTAGGCGGCAAAGGGGATTTTGGAAAGATAGGCCACTATTTTTGCAGACACCATATTCATCATAAAACTGGATGTCAATTCCCCACCACTTAGAGCAAATTTTCCGGAATGTCTTAATAACGTGTGATTCTGTAATTTTAGTCCATTCAATCATCTTTATAACCAGTTGTGTGGTTTAACTAATTTTATGTAATCAAAAACAAAAAAGCCTTATTACCAAAATATTTATAGACAGTGAATATCTTCGGTAATAAGGCTGTCCTTTTTTTGCCAATTAAACGGATTTAACCGTTCAAACTGTGTAGTTATGACCCTTTACCTTTCGCCCCATAGTCACCCATGGTTTACTTTTATCGACAATGTAATCCTAGCAAAATAAATGCCTTTGCATGAACACACGGAAAAACTTTTGTTGATTATCTTGCAATTCAATAAATAATAACCACTTATGAATCAAAATGAGTAGATATAAACATCAATGGATTTACGCAAATGAGAGAGAAAAAGTGTGTCATGGCACACAAGTGTAACGTCACACTTGTGTGCCATGACACAGTTCCAATTTACTCTTTACCAGAAAACTGCATAAGTGAGTATCTGGCTAATTTGATATGTCTCATACGTTTGCTTTTCATTGATTGGCGTAATATACCAATAATGATTTAAAATCAGGTGGAGTTAAGCATATAAAAATCTGCTGTGGGCGGAAAGAAAAAAATTTGCTGTCTTTCGGGTTTTAAACGAAAACAAAAGAGGAATACCATGCAAGATGTTATTCCTCTTTTTAATGCCGGAGACACATTGGAGACGGTTTTCTTACGGGCCAAAGACTATATGCCTTTGACCCGCAGGGAGAACTTGGGGTGAGCGACGGGATTCGAACCCGCGACCCTTAGAGCCACAGTCTAATGCTCTAACCAACTGAGCTACGCCCACCACATTGTTGTAGAAGGATACTGATATTTTGTAATAATTTTTTAGATGGCGCGCCAGGAAGGACTTGAACCCTCGACCGCCGGATTAGAAATCCGATGCTCTATCCAGCTGAGCTACTGGCGCTCAAACTTAAAAAAATTATATCAATATTAGACCAAATATCAATACAATTTTAGAGTATTTACACCCGAAGCGGTATTAATGTTGCCATTGACTCAATAGTCTTCCTCAGAGGTGTATTTCGAACATACCGCCAGCTTTCATCTTTTATTCCTTGCTCTGGGGTGGTAATATTATTGACAACCGGAAGTCCCTTGAACCCCTTTTTAAAGGTAAAGGCACGTGTTCTGGAGCCTGCCTCACCCATTGGAATTACATCCGTAACAAAGTCGACCAATACTTGCATATCATCAAAGACTTCTGTAGTTGCTACCTGTCCAGCCTTAAAGCTGCCAATGGTTGCATCTGGAACCGTTTCTGCAAGATTAATGCAGGTAAATACCGCATTTTCTCCCACATGGATAGCACTTCTCGGTACACCCACAACCACATCCTTAATCAGGGCGTCCACAAATATCTTTTTAAAAAAATGTTTTGCCGCTTCTAATGCATTCTCCGGGGCATTTTCACCTTTCGGTGTATATTTACCTAGCGTAATCCCGCTTGCCATGTCTTTGAAAAAATTAACCATGGTGCCTCCGAATCCCATCTTTTTTCCTTCCCGAATATGACCGTCTTCGTTAATATATTTAAACGTTGCACCAGGACCAATATCCTTAAAGATATTTACAAAATTTCCGCCGGCATCTTTCATATCTTTCCCGATCCTCACCATAAATTTAGATTGATCCACAGCATAATTCATACAATCAACAGCTTTACCCAAGTCGAAACAATCTCCCCCGGGCTTTGATAATAATTGGTCCTCCTTGTATTTTTTAAACTGATCTTTTAATACCATCGATTGCATGTCGCTCTTCGTATCCGAATATGTTGTCAATGTCTCAAAGATATTACGTTCAAGCAAAGACTGTGAGCCCGCCTCTATCCTGCTCGTTACCGTGTCGTATTTACTTACCTTGCCGGCATCCCGGTACTGTCGTTTCAATTCATCATAAATGACCTCTTGAAAGGAAGTGGTTTCAGTACTATCATACGCACCTATTTGAACACCAAAATCCATCTGTTTGTTGCTTGTCGATACTTTTGATATTTCTATCATAGCGGGCCTTTTTGGAAAAAGATTGTATGATGCAAATATTTCACACATATAACTTGCTTTGCGTGATAATATAGCAAAGTATATACCTTCATTTCCTCCATGAGAAGTATATTTATATCATAATTAATATTTTCCCAACTTGTTTTAATACTTATCGTTAGAAACAATTTTAGGACAATAATTAACCTATGCCGAACAAGAAGTAACTCTGCCACTGGGACTGTATTTCCTACTTCATGTTACATATTCCCATATAATACCCATTGCTCACAGAAATACCGTAATACAGTAAATTTTTTCAAATTCATCTTTTCATTTCAAAAAAAAGTTTCTATACTAAAAACAAATGTCTATGAAAATCGAACTGAGCACAATGTGTTTTTATCACGGAGATTTCCTTGCAAAGATCAAACAATGCAGGAATGTAATTGAATCACACGGATTCGAATTTGGCATTCAGTTACATAATTCTATTACCCATGATTTCTATAACAAAATAAAAGGACTCGACGTTCAGTTTACCATCCATGCTCCGGTACTTTCTGACTATTTTATTAATCTGGCAAATAATGATTTTCAAACCGTCCTTGCAGCATTTCAAAACACGTCGGACATTATGCAATTCCTGCGCAGCAATGTTGCATTATTTCACGGGTTTTTTATGACCCAAAAATCTATCAGAAACGACCCTGCCAACTACAACAAGGTATTGAGTGACGCTATTGACAATAAATATCGCCTAATAAACACACGGGTCATGGATCCAAAATTCCTGGAGACGGAAGAGTTCCGGGACTATCAAAATACCGTGAAAGAACATATGAGACAGCTCAGAGAACGGTATCCATCCTATACCCTATGCATAGAAAATGACTTTCCCGGCATTGGCAATGGAAATCAGACACCTGAACACATGATATCCATCGATTGCCCAATCTGGCTGGATATTGGACACCTCTGGGCATCCGCCATTTTAAATAAATTTGATTTTTATAAGGGTATTGACATACTTTGTAAAGAGTGCCAGGTTGTTGGTGTACATCTCAATACCAATAGAACTCCACTCAATTGGAACCTTAAATACCCAGACGGCGATACACACTCGCATTTCTCAAGAGCTTATGATATGGATATGGACAAGATTATTGGTATTCTTAAAAAAAATCACATTACCCACGTTACTATTGAGGTGATAGATGGAGATGTGGACGATGTAACGTTTCTTATCGAAACGTATGAATCAATCTATCAATAAACTTGACAAAATAAAATTTATTTGTATTATCTTGTACTAATATCGCACTACCACAATGTTATTTTAATTTTATTTCCTCTCATACCGGGGGCAAGTATCCACAAGATCTTGAATTCTTACCTTGAAACCTGTTCATAGAATTCTCATTGCGTCGGGCATTGCTATTTTTACCTTTTTAGTTATCATGGGACCATTGACATATAAAACCCTTGTTCCCGCCATGAAAGATGAGTTCGCAAATCACCTAATTTCCGTCCGGGAAATTAAAAAATTACAAATTCAAAATTTTTTCCATGAAAGATACGGAGATATCCATGTCCTCTCGAAAAATCCCATAGTTGTCCAAAGTCTGCCACGGTTTTCAAATGCCTTTAAGTCCGGAGGGTTCGATGACCCTGCTTACAAACAAGTGGATACTTATTATGGCCCTCTCCTTGAGCACTTCCTCAGACAATATGGCTATAATAACATATTCTTAATAGATGCTGATGGGAACGTTATCTTTGGCGTCAAAAAAGATGAATACCTCGGGACCAATTTATACACCGGAGAATACAGTTCATTTAGTGTCGGAGAGGTGTTTAAGGAAGCACTCCATAATGTTAAATTCTCCGATTTAACGTGGTGCGAAGAGACAAAAGACTTTATATTCATGGGCGCTGCACCTATATATGATATTACCAATAAGCTTTTAGGTGTAGTTGTTGCAGAAATACCCTACTCTGCGATTGATGCCTTTTTATCCCAGAGAGACGGGCTGGGAGAGACAGGTGAGATTTATATCGTAGGAGAAGATCATTTTATGCGATCTAAATCGAAGTTTTTGACTCAAAATACCATTCTAAAACTCGAACTCAATACAAAGGCCGTGCAAGATGCACTTCGTGGAAACACCGATGTCAAAATTGTAAAGGACTATCGAAACATCCCTGTACTTAGCGCCTATACACCGCTCGATAATCTGAAAGATGTTACCTGGGTGCTCTTAATAGAAATCGATGTGAAAGAGGCGTTTTATTCCATTCTTGGTCTTAAAACAAACCTGATTATTATTGGTACGATAATTGGCGGCATTACGGGTATCTATCTCTATTTTACCCTCCGGAAAAAGCGTATAAAATATAATCTCTCAGCGCCTTCATAGGATATATACAAACTGGATATTCCCGAAATCTCACAACTTCGTTGTGCGTGAGGTTTATATTCGCCACATCCAGTTCTTTCTGTTTCTTTTGAAATTCGCCCTCTATTTTATTAAGATTCAGCTTATTCAATTCCTTGATTTGATTAAAATAGCGCACTTTTTCATCTCCCCTACACACTGCAATTGTTTCTATTAGCCTCTGTTTTTCTTTAACCCTCTCTATAAATTCCCTGTCACCTCGTATCTCTCCCGATGCATATCGCTCTGGATTATAACTCATATCCTTCAATTGATACTGAAGGACTGGTAACGTTTTGGCATCGAAATTACCGGTATCTAACGGCAAAAACAGGGTAGCGGAGATTGTGATAAAGGCAGGCGGGTCAACACGGAAGAATTCCCGGATAATTTCATCAGTAATGGTGTCGTATTTTGCCCCCCCAATGCCATGAATAAATATGTCAGAGAAGAATAATCGTGAAAACATCGTCGTGGTAATTGCGCGTGGACGTATCTTACTATGGGATTCTTTCAATGTCTTTAATCTTGCTATATTTTTTTCGATCCCTTCGCTTTTTTTCAGAGCAACCAAAACATCCTCTCCGTTGGTAATTTTTATAGACTCCCCTTCCTTCATCATGTAACACTTACCCCTCTGCATTCCTGCTTTCCATATCCAAAAGGGTAATTCAACTAAGTTATCAGCAATCTTTAAGTCCGGCAGCGGATTGGCCTTTGAGCGAATCTTGTGGATGCTGCGATATTCAGCCAACTTCTCGTTATAGATTGCAGCAAACCGGTCTGCCTCGTATACCATGTGCAATAAAAAATGATAGAAACCTTCTGTATTACATATCCACGAAACGGGTACTTCGAGATTGTCAATCAGAAAGTCTTCCTCTAAAGCGCACCGTGCAGAAGTCAATAAACCAACCATATCAATACAGCCTTTCTGATAGCACTCCACAACACGACCAATAAACTCCTCAAACGTGGACTGCGTAGATTCAATGGTTGTTTTTATCTTTTCATCGAAAATATTCTTCTTAAGCAAACCTAAAACTTCCTCTTTGAATCGGAGTATCGTTCCAAGGTCGTCAAACACGATTTCTTCATACGCAACATTATTTTTATCCTTTACAAACGCCACTTTCCGTACAGATGCTGGGTTTTCTGATAAAACAGGCACGTACATAAAACCCATATTGCAGGCATCATTGTCTACAATCATATTTATACCAACGCCACCAAGCTTACTCGCTAGATATTGTGTAAGATGATTCTTGATCCACACCCCAGGATAATAAAAAATGGGTTCATGCCCAGTCTGGATAATCGGGATATTTTTGATTGCCTCATAATCCAAGTCCAACCCTCTAACGGACAATTTGTCTTGGGTTCTATGCCATGATGAATCGTTTTGGCCACTATTCCGCAGGTACAGGCACGACCCAGACTCACTCCTTTGAAGCAGGGATTTAATTCCCCTGGTGTAATTTGCCGCCATGTGCAACAATTCCATACGGGTCTTATCTCGCAATACCTGAAAGGGAATAGCGTTAATTTCGAACCGATAGCTCTGTATTTTCTGCCTGTTTGCCCGTATTGTTTCGTGAATGCGATCTATTGCCGGGTCGACAAAGACCTCCTTATCATTTTTAGGCACCTTATAGGTAATATTTTTCATTGCCATTTGCAGAATTGATACTTCCAGGACTTACAACAATAACATGGCAGGTTAGATACTTAACGCTTATTTGTTTATGGCTAAAGTTTATCGATAAAGCTCACTGGCGGCAATGGAGCACAGCGGAATTGCCGTCCGGTGCAGGGCGTTGTTAGGTTCTGATTCTATTAATCCAATACATTGGTTCACGGTGTAAGTGTGCAATAGCGATAACATAAATATGGTCTTTTTCAATGGAGTATAATACTTTGTAAGGAAACTTATGAAGAATATGCCTTCTCATGTTTTCACTTTCTTGAGAACCAATTTCTGACATTTTTTTGATTATATTAATGTCTCTTTTGACTTCTTGTTCAAATCTTTTTCCTAAACCTGTTACTTCAATTTCATAAATATTCTTTTCCATCATCAAATTCTTTTTTGGCCAAGTCGTCGAATATCACTCTCATGAAGCTTATCTAAATACCTCTTCTGCAGGTATCCCTTTTGTTTTACCGGCTCTGTAATCTTTAAGTCTGGACTCAGCTTCCTGTATCCATTTTTTTGATATCTCCGGATCTGGTTTATCTAAGCTAATTACCAAAGCCTCAATTAATATAATTTTGTCCTGCGGTTTTAATTCCAATGCTTTTTCGATTAATGCGTTATTAACTGACATAATTGTATTCCTTTCTATTTATTTTTACACCTAATTTCGAGCGTCAGGCGCGCGGCTTGTCCGCGTCGCCTGAACGCTCTTGTTCGACTGCGGTTCTGAGGAAGTCTCTCTATTTGGGAAATAAGTATGTTCCGTCCGCAAACGGTACGCTTGCCATTCCGGAGCAGATTTTCCACTGTTCACCTTCTTTGGTAAGCGTCAGAGCATAGCGGAAAAGCGTTTCAACTCCTTTCCCGTAAATCTGGTATGAAATCGGCAGCTCGACAATCACAGATGCAAACATTGAAGCCACTTCAACATGAATGTTGCGATGTTTCCCCCAGCGGATATTGGCCATGCTGGCAAAGTCTCTCTTGAGAGCAGAGCGAAGGTCACCGGATGTTCTGAAAACTTCGTTTTCATTGGTTCCAAACAGCATAATCGGCCTTGAAACCGCTATCGCAGACGTGCAACCTTCGATGTTTCTTTGCGCGTAACTGTCAAGGAAATTCATGACAGCGTCCAATGCAGCCTGTTCTTCACGAGTCATTGTTGTCCTCCTTATCGAGCTTTGTGCGATCGGTAAGTATATTTTCGACTGCGAAATATAATGCAACAAGCGGGTTCGTGGTCCAATCCAAAAGGCGTGTCCGCAACCGATAGTGTTGAGCAAAGAATAGCCATCGCCAATCCTGACCTTCATCGATGTAGTCCGGCTTTGGAAATTCCATACATCTTTTTCGGAACTGCGTAAAACCATCTTGGAGATCGGATTCTGTAACTGCCGGAGGATGATGGATGCCAAGTTTCCAATTATGGCTGTTTTGCCCCCGGAAGGAGAAGAACTCATTATCGCGGAGGTCCATTAGTAGTCGGAGCGCATCGTCCCATGTAGCAACGTGCCGCTCGTCAGGGTCTGTAGCATTGTCGTGCATGTGAAAATCCTAGCGAAAGTGGACGTGTTCACGCTTAATCAACAGCATGGATGCCGCTGCTCGATTGTGAACAACGGGAAACAGGATGGCGTGTTTCAGGCTCGTTAACTTTTGCTTCACGCATTCAAGGGCTCGATTGTGAACAACGGGAAGCAGGATGGCGTGTTCCTGCCGCATAACAATGTTATTAACAAATTTTGTTGAGTTTTACAAATAGTACAGCATAAGTCAAGGAATATTTGACATAAATATTGACATATAAAATATTCAATCCTATAATTTTAACTTGTTAACATTACAAATTGAGTGATATCAAGAAAACAGGATAAGTACTCATGCTAAATATCCCTGCAGCCTTATTTACTAAATACAGCATACTTCGGGAAGTATCTGATCTGGCAGTGGTTCTTTCCGGCCAAGACATTGACGCTTGTCCCCGATGAGGGCAAATACAGGAGGTATCATCTCCATGAAACCCATGTGAATAAGGCTATACGGCGGGCTGTGAGGAAGGCAAAGATATTGAAGAGGGTGTCGTCATCCCACACCTTTCGGCATAGTTTCGCAACCCATCTGTTGCAAGCTAACTACGATATCCGCACAATTCAGGAGATGCTGGGACATAGTGATATAAGGACGATCATGATATACACTCATACGATCAAAAGTCAGACCGTCAAAGAGGTGAAAAGCCCACTTGATTTCTGATCATGGGATAAGCTTCCCCCCTGGAGGAATTAAGGATCACCATATCTAAGTTTTAATTCAAAAAGTCATTACCACCTGCATAGCTGGTGGTAATGACTTTTTGCTTGGAACAGGCAAACGTCTTTCTGCTGATGAAAATGGCAATGAAGCAAATCTTGATCAAACAAAGAAAGAGGAAAAAATGTTTCCATTA
>JAUPKS010000164.1 GCA_030837315.1 Planctomycetota bacterium | reverse complement strand
TTTTGTAAGACATTAGAAAAACATGGACTTGTCGTGACCGTTCGAAAGAAAAAGGGTGATAATATTGACGCCGCGTGCGGTCAACTTCGTCTGCAGCGGCATAAAATTTTATGGAAAAACTGAAAATATTTTGTTATGAGATATGCCTATTTAGTGAAAAAGGAGAAATTCCATCGGTAATCGTATAAAAATTGAACTGATCGATGCACTAAAAGAAATGGTTGTAAGGGCTCTTGGGCAGGCTGGTTTATTAGAGAGTTGCAGGTATGCCGATGTCAGACTTGGTATACATGAGGTAAAATATGCTCATGCCGAGAACGGTAAGGCTAGAGGTATGGGGGAAGATCGTTCTATTTCTTTTGGAATCAGGGTGCTTGCCGGTGAAATGAGTGCATGGGGATTTTACGGCCAACCCATCGGAGAGGTTGAATCTAATCCAAAAAATTTTAGTAAAATACTCACGCTTGGAATAAGCAGGGCATATGCAAGAGCTATAGCCAACGCGAACAAAAAAGCGGAGTTTAAGCCATTTGCTCCATCGCTAACCGATGTGAAACTTGCCAAAATTGATGCCTGCAAGGATACCATGTATGCCATATTTGATGATGACCCCGGAACTATACCCGTGAAAGAGATTTTCACTCTTTGCACAAAAATTTCCGGGGAGATGCGCGATGTTCATCAAGATGTGCAGTACGCCTCCGTAGATGCGAAAACAGGTATGCACAGAGAGTTGTTTTGCAGTACTGAAGGTGCCTGCATTGACCAATCGTATGCGCTTACTCAGGGAACGGTCGCAGTTGTGGCACAAAAACCAGGTGGTATCCCTGAGACTTGTCATGATTATCTGGGTGATCTCCGTGGATGGGAAGTGCTAAACGCTAGAAATGTTTACAAGCAGTCGCTTGCTGATTTTGCATTCATGAGAACGCATGAAACCCTGGAACTTACCGAGGCAGAATTGCTGCCCGCTACGAACGATGCTGTTGTTGTTGTAACAAACCCGCATTTTAATGCACTTTTAGTCCATGAAATTATAGGGCATCCAACGGAGGCTGACAGGGCATTGAAACTGGAAACGGCGTATGCCGGGCGATCCTGGCTGTGGAGAGATTTGCATGACAACGAACTGGGAAAACAGATTGCGTCGCCCTTGTTAACCGCATACTCAGATCCATCCATAAACGGATACGGGCATTACAAGTACGATGCGGAAGGGACGCCCGCAAAACGGGTAACCCTTATTGAAAATGGAATACTCAGGGAGTTTATGAATGGACGTGAATACGCTGCGATCCTGGACCATCCGCCAAACGGCTCTATGAGGGCAACAGAATCTCATGCTGTTCCTCTCGTACGGATGACGAATACCGTCGTCGCACATGGGAATAAACCCCCGGCAGAAATAGTTGCCGAAGTCAAGGATGGATATTTTATCGTCAACCATCGGATTCCATCTATTAGCGAATCCAGGGAAAATTTTCGGATTTCTGCACAAAAGGTATATAAGATAGAAAGTGGCAAGATAACAAAATTATACCGGCAAGGCGGTATTACTGCGGATTCTAAAGATTTTCTCATGAACATCGATGCTGTGGGAAATGATTTTTCCGTTTTTCCTATACCCGATTGTGGGAAAGGTCAGCCGATGCAGATAATGCGTGTTGGAAATGGTGGGCCAACCTTGCGTTCCAAGGCAAAATTAACAGGACGTCGGGAATTATGATTGATACTGAACAACTGAAAACTTGCGTCCGTAACGGAATAGACTTCGTCAAAAAGCAGAGGGGCGTTGTCGATGCAGAGATCTTTGCGTCATGGAACGAACATATAACGGTACGCTTAAATTATACTTCGGATATCCCCTGCAATGGCGTTCAGGAACCCAAATCAACACAGGTTAGTGGCATAGGCTTGTTGGCTGTTTTTAAGACAGGAAAAGAGACAAAGGTGGGATTTGGCAGTTCCTCCAACACGATTACCCCACAGGGCATTACGGAGGCATTTGATAAGGCAAAAAGGAATAAAATATATGACCCGGACTTTTATTCTCTTCCTGAACCTGTCGGTAAATCAGTATTAGAAAACTATCACGACCCAGCGGTAATGGAAATTCGCGATGAGGCAATTGTTGATTTAGGCTGGCGGGGACTAAAAGGAGCAATTACTGAATACAATCAGAAACAGTTTAATAAATCGATTATTATCGGTGGCGATATTACTATCCGGAAGGAACACATGGCCATTGCCAGTACAAAAGGTATGAATGACTGGGATGAATCTACCGTCCTTACAGCCAACATAACCTCCATGATCGAGATGGAAAAAGTCAAAGGCACGGGGTGGAATACGAGTACCCATATATCCTGCTTTAGCCCTGAAGAGGCGGGACGTGAATCGGCTGAAAGCGCAATAAGGACAAGGGGGGGAGACAGGATATCCTCAGGAACATACGATGTTATTTTTGGAAAACAGCCCGTAACCGACTTGTTTGCCAATATAGTAATACCCGCCTTGAGTCTTTCTTCAATTAATACGTCAGATACCCCGTTTCTGGGGAAATTAGGGCAAAAGATTTCATCTGAATTATTAACTGTCTATGACGATGGTGCCATAAAGGGCGCTATTGGTAGTAAAAAAATCTCTTGCGAGGGAATTCCTACAGGAAGGACAGACCTCATCCACAACGGTTTTCTTGTGGGGTTTCTTGCAAATAACTACCTTTCGAAAAAATGGAACAACAAAATCGCCTCATTTGTGCCTAGAAATGGATTCCGCTTTGAAAAAGGGGGGAGGAATCCTGCGATACAACCAAGAATATGCCCAACAAATATTGTCATAGAAGGCAAAGAAGAAGTCTCTGTCCAATCTTTACTGTCGAAAATAAATGATGGTATCTATATCGGCAGGATTTGGTATACTTACCCTATCAATGGACTTGCAGCGGGCGACTTTACGACTACCGTTATTGCGGATTCTTACCTGGTGAAGGGGGGTAAAATTATCAAACCGCTCAGGCCAAACACCATAAGGATTAATAATAACATAACGGATATATTAAATAATATTATTGCCGTATCAAACGATAAAAGACAGACGATTGTTTGGGGAGGGGAAGAGGTCGTCCTTGCACCGGAAATTGCGGTTCAAGGTGTTACGTTAGACAATATATCGGGTTTTATCGTTTAAAATGTTTGTTGAGTTTTGATCATAAATTTTTTACAATTACCCGGGAAAGGAGGTAGAACGGCAACAAACTCGTAATTTAGAATAATTCTTTCATTTGGTTGAAAATATTATAAAAGGAGATTGATCATGCGCGCAAAAGTAGATCCTGACATTTGTACAGGTTGTGAACTTTGTACACAAACGTGTCCAGAGGTTTTTTATATGAAGGGGGATGTTGCGGAGGCAAAAAATAGCAATGTTTCCCCTGAAAACGAAGACCTTTGCAGGCAGGCTGCTGAGGAGTGTCCGGTTGAGGCTATAATAATTAGCGACTAACTCAATAACAAAAAAAAGACCTTACACACCTCACGGCTGATGTGTAAGGTCTTTTTATATTCAGAAGATGCTAAACATCGAGTAGCGGTCTTCTGCCGATTCTTCTTCTTCTCTTTATGATGGCACGACCACCCTTCGTCCGCATCCTTTTTCGAAAACCGCACATCTTTATATGCTTTATAGAACTGCGCCTGATATTAACCTTCATAATTACCGGCTCCTCTAAAATTTTTCAATGAGGCTTGGATAAATTAAAATTCAAACTACCATACCACATTTGTTGATTTTTTGTCAAGATGTTTTACAAGAACAACTGAATCGTGGTTTCTATGCCTCACCGGAAACCTTGAAAGTGTTAAAATCGTATTGACATTAATCTTTTGAATTGATAATATGTCGCGATTAATCATAAATGTCATGTCCAGAAAATAGTTAAGACTAAAAAAGGATTTTCCTTAATTTCCTGCTACAGCATTAAGGAGGGGGTGTTATTTTGTTTTAATTGATCTATACATCAATGTGCCTTCCATAATTTTACCATGTATATTTCTATTGTTTGTTATAAAAGGAGATTTGTGATGCAAACAACGACAAAAAGGGATTTATGCGAGAAGATTGCCAGAAGAACAGATAACACCCATATGGTCGTAAAGAAGACGATCCAAATGTTCTTGGATGAGATTATCGGCGAGCTTGCACAAGGCAATCGCATCGAATTACGCGATTTTGGAGTTTTCGAAATACGCCAGCGTGCCGCCCGAAAGGCAAGAAACCC
>JAUPKS010000163.1 GCA_030837315.1 Planctomycetota bacterium | reverse complement strand
GGGCCTATAGCTCAGTTGGTTTAGAGCATTCCCCTGATAAGGGAAAGGTCAGTGGTTCGAGTCCACTTAGGCCCACCATTCTCAGCATGTAAGTTTGAAGCAGGGGATGTAGCTCAATTGGGAGAGCGCTGCCCTTGCAAGGCAGAGGTTGGCGGTTCGATCCCGCTCATCTCCACCACTTTAGTTGAAAGTGGAAGATTAAGCGGTAGTTTTGTTCTTTGAAAAGTGAATACTTAACGGGTAGCAATTTGATCCTCTTTGTTGTATGGATGAACACTTAAATTGTCAAGCTATTAAGGGTACATGGTGGATGTCTAGGCGCTGAGAGTCGATGAAGGACGTGGAAGACTGCGATAAGCTTCGGGGAGCTGTCAAACGAGCTGTGAGCCGGAGATTTCCGAATGGGGAAACCTGCTATGGGTTTATGCCATAGTATCGATATCTGAATATATAGGATATCGAGGAAAACGGAGAGAAGTGAAACATCTCAGTAACTCCAGGAAAAGAAATAAATTTTAGATTTCCTAAGTAGCGGCGAGCGAAATGGAAAAAGCCCAAACTAGTTGTGTGTCAAACCCTTGTGTGTTGCACAGCTGGGGTCGTGGGGACTACATGAGACAGTACAAGGACTGTCTGGAAAGTTACAAATATGATTTTTAATTGAATGGTGCAGGAAAGCCCAACCATAGAAGGTGATAGTCCTGTAAGTGAAAAAAATCATACTTTCTTCGTAGTTTCCCAAGTAACACCCGTCTCGTGAAAGCGGATGTGAATTTAGGGAGTCCACTCTCTAAGGCTAAATACTACTCAGCGACCGATAGCGCACAAGTAGCGCGAGCGAAAGATGAAAAGAACCCCTGTTAGGGGAATGAAATAGAACCTGAAATCGTGTACTTACAAGCGGTAGGAGCACTTTTACTCTATAATTATAGAGTTATGTGTGACTGCGTGCCTTTTGCATAATGAACCGGCGACTTACTGTGTATTGCTTGGTTAAGTCTCTAAAAGACGGAGCCGTAGCGAAAGCGAGTGTGAAATGCGCGATTTTGTAGTACATAGTAGACCCGAAACCAGGTGATCTACCCTTGGTCAGGATAAAGCGAATGTAAAAGTTCGTGGAGGTCCGAACTCATTTACGTTGAAAAGTGATGGGATGAACTGAGGGGAGGAGTAAAAGTCTAATCAAACTTGGTGATAGCTGGTTCTCCTCGAAATAGCTTTAGGGCTAGCCTTGTGTAATTAAATAATGGGGGTAGAGATACTGAATGAGTATTGGGGTCCACCAGACTACCAAATTCAATCAAACTCCGAATACCATTATATTTATCACAAGAGTCAGACTGTGGGGGATAAACTTCATTAGTCAAAAGGGAAACAACCCAGACCGACAGCTAAGGTCCCTAAAATAGACTAAGTGATAAAGGAAGTGAGGATGCTAAGACAGTTAGGATGTTGGCTTAGAAGCAGCAATCATTTAAAAAGTGCGTAATAGCTTACTAATCGAGCATTCTCGCGCCGAAAATATTACGGGACTCAAGTCTATTACCGAAGCTTCGGATTTTTATGATTATTCGTAGTCGTAAAAGTGGTAGGGGAGCGTTCTATGTTAGGTTGAAGAGAGACTGTAAAGACTCTTGGACGAAATAGAAGTGATAATGCCGGTATAAGTAGCGATAATATAAGTGAGAATCTTATTCGCCGTAAGCCTAAGGTTTCCTGGGGAAGGTAAATCCGCCCAGGGTTAGCCGGAGCCTAAGTCGAGGCTGAAAGGCGTAGACGATGGACAACAGGTTAATAATCCTGTGCCACCGTAATAGCGTTGAGCATGGGGGGACAGAGATGTAAAGGTTAGCAAACCTATTAGACACGGTTTGTTCAAGCCGGAGGTGTTGCCTCAGGAAAATCCGAGGTATATGGCATCGAAGGTGAGTACGTGGGCGTATGCCCTCAAGTAACTGGAGCATCTTTCAAGAAAAGCCTCGTTTGCGAGCTATTATGGTGTCCGTACTAAAACTGACACAGGTAGGCGGGGAGAGAATCCTAAGGCGCTCGAGAGAACCCTCGTTAAGGAACTCGGCAAAATCACTCCGTAACTTCGGGAGAAGGAGTGCCCTGAATTTATTCAGGGCCGCAGTGAAAAGGCCCGGGCGACTGTTTACTAAAAACACAAGTCTCTGCTAAGATTTAAAATCAACGTATAGAGACTGACGCGTGCTCGATGCCAGAACGTTAAGGGGATGGGTTAATGTTCGAAAGAATGTGAAGCTCAGAACTGAAGCGCTGGTGAATGGCGGCTCTAACTATGAGAGTCCTAAGGTAGCGAAGTTCCTTGTCAGATAATTACTGACGTGCATGAATCGCGTAACGACTTAGGTACTGTCTCAACGAGGGACTCGGCGAAATTGTAGTCGTGGTGAAGATGCCACGTACCCGCGGCAAGACGGAAAGACCCCGTGAACCTTTACTGTAGCCTATTATTGGGTTTTGGCACAGTATGCGTAGGATAGGTGGGAGACTATGAAGTCTTAGCCCTGGCTAGGATGGAGTCGACGTTGAAATACCACTCTTACTATGTTAAAATTCTAACCAAACTCCGTGAATCCGGGTTTGGGACAGTTATAGGTGGGCAGTTTGACTGGGGCGGTCTCCTCCTAAAGAGTAACGGAGGAGTCCAAAGGCTTCCTCAGTGCGCTTGGCAACCGCACGTAGAGTGTAAGGGCATAAGGAAGCTTGACTGTGAGACTTATAAGTCGAGCAGATGTGAAAGCAGGGCCTAGTGATCCGGTGGTTGTGTGTGGAAACGCCATCGCTCAACAGATAAAAGGTACTCCGGGGATAACAGGCTGATCGCCCCCGAGCGTCCATAGCGGCGGGGCGGTTTGGCACCTCGATGTCGGCTCATCGCATCCTGGGGCTGGAGAAGGTCCCAAGGGTTCTGGAGTTCACAGATTAAAGCGGTACGCGAGCTGGGTTTAGACCGTCGTGAGACAGGTCGGTCCCTATCTGCCGTGGGTGGACGATATTTGAGGAGATCTGTCCTTAGTACGAGAGGACCGGGATGGACGTACCTCTGGTGCACCAGTTGTCGTGCTAACGGCATAGCTGGGTAGCTACGTACGGAAAGGATAAATGCTGAAAGCATATAAGCATGAAGCCTACTCTAAAACTATATATCGTTTTCCTTAGGGAAGAGAGACACCTTGAAGACTACAAGGTTGATAGGCCAGAGGTGTAAGTATAGTAATATGCTAAGCTGACTGGTACTAATTAGTCGAAAAGCTTGACTTTTTTTTAAGCTTGTCCGTAAAACAAGAAGTTTCTATTGTTACCGTTAAGTTATTCATGAATTTTTTTTCCGGTGGGCATAGTAATAAGGAAACACCCGTTCCCATTCCGAACACGGTAGTTAAGCTTTTTACGCCGATGGTACTGGTGAAAGCTGGGAGAGTAGGTCACTGCCGGAAATATTATTAAAAAACCCGTCCAGAGTAATCTGGATGGGTTTTTTGTTTAATAAAGCGTTTTTTTATATAGGTTTTGAAATTATATGAAGTTTTGATATGCTTTCAAAAGAAGATTTATTTAAAGAATATTTAGATTCTAAAAAGTTAAAATTTACAGCGGAAAGACAGGCAATACTTGATCGGGTTTTTGCAAACTATAAACACTTCGAAGCAGATGAGTTATTAGTTGATCTTAGACAAAATAAACTTAAAATTTCGAAGGCAACAATATATCGTACCCTTTCTTTGCTTGTAAAGTGTGGGTTGTTAAGAGAAGTTATCTTCGGAGAAAGACATACACACTATGAGCCGGTATATGGCCATGAGCACCACGACCATATGGTTTGCAATGACTGTGGTATGATAATTGAGTTTGTAGAGAATAGAATTGAGAGATTGCAGGACGAAGTCTGTAAAAAAAACAATTTTGAACCTGAATCTCATCGGTTGCAAATTCAAGGTTTATGTGCGGTTTGTAGAAAAAAGGACATCGGAGCATTACAAATAACGGGGAAAAAATTTCCATCTGTGGAGGTGTGATTTATGGCACAGGTATGTTTAATATGTGGCAAAAAAACGCAAGTAGGAAACCAAATTGAGCGAAGAGGGTTGGCGAAATGGAAAGGTGGCGTTGGACGAAAGATTACGGGAAAGACTAAAAGGAAATTTAAAATAAATTTGCAGCGGGTGAGAGCGAAATTTGACGGCACCGTTAAAAAAATAAAAGTATGTACGAGATGTATTAGCGCCGGTAAAGTAACGAAGGCCTTGTAAAAATAAGGGGGTATCCACTTCACGCAAGTACCCCATATATGGGGATAATCGCTCATACCCATACTACTTTATGTTATGGTCGCTTGCGTCAAGTGGATGCCCCATAAAATAATAAGATATACTAAGGCACTTTTTTCTTTATGAAGATCGATAAAGATCAAGTTGAAAATATAGCAAAACTTTCTCGAATTAGACTGACTGAGCTAGAAAGAGAGATGTTTGTTCATCAGCTTAATAATATTCTGTTTTATATCGAAAAACTTAACAAATTAGATACTGAAAATGTTGCGCCAATGGCATACACAAGCGACGTATCTAATGTTTTTAGAGAAGATAAGTTAAAGCCTTCTATCCCCCTGCAAGATGTTTTGATAAATGCACCTGCCACAAAAAGCGGTTTTTTTAAAGTACCAAAGGTAATTGAATAAGAATACTTTGAACTAAGAGGCATGTCTTTGCGACTTTTCGAATGTACTGCGCACCAAATAAAAGCCAAAATCTTATCCAAGGAAATTCGAGCATCTGACTTTATAAAGATCGTATTTGATCGCATAAAAAGTCTAGAGCCGAATATTCAGGCTTTTATAACTATAAACGAAGACGAGGCTATAAAAAAAGCGATTGAAATTGATAAGAAAATCGAAAGCAATGAGAATGTAGGCTTACTCGCAGGTCTCCCGGTAGCAGTTAAAGACAATATTTGTACAAAAAATTTATACACAACGTGTGCCTCAAAGATCCTCGAAACATTCATACCCCCGTATGATGCCTTTGTTGTTAAGCGCCTAAGAGAAGAAGATGCTATAATTGTAGGCAAGACAAATTTAGACGAATTTGCAATGGGCTCATCAACGGAAAATTCCGGTTTAAAAATTACACGTAACCCTTGGAATTTAGAATGTGTCCCCGGTGGGTCAAGCGGTGGTTCAGCAGCAGCCGTTGCTGCAGACCTTTCGATTTTGGCTTTAGGCTCTGAAACAGGCGGATCCGTTAGACAACCTGCAGCGCTGTGTGGTGTAGTTGGTATTAAGCCAACGTATGGTCGGGTATCACGGTATGGGCTGGTTGCTTTTGGATCTTCTCTAGATCAGGTTGGGACAGTGTCAAAAGATGTGAGGGATGCGGCGCTTTTATTGCGCGTAATCGCGGGTTATGATTTGCATGACTCAACGTCTGCAAATGTCCCTGTTCCTGATTATTTAGATAGGATAGATTCAGGAGTTGACGGTTTACGAATTGGAATCCCAAAAGAATATTTTACGGATGCGTTCAATGCAGATGTTTATAAGGCACTTAAAGATGCTTTGAAAATATATGAACGACTTGGAGCACAAGTTGTTGATATATCATTGCCGCATACAGAGTATGCGGTAGCAGTTTATTATATTGTTGCAAACGCAGAGGCAAGCTCGAATTTAGCACGTTACGACGGTGTTAGGTATGGATATAGGACGTCCAAGCCAAACGGAATTATAGACATGTATTGCCGTACCCGGTCTGAAGGATTTGGTAACGAAGTCAAACGGCGTATTATGTTAGGAAACTATGTACTGAGTTCCGGGTATTATGATGCATATTATCTGAAAGCATCAAAGGTTAGAAATTTAATAAAAATAGATTTTGATGTAGCATTTGAAAAGGTCGATTGCATCATTTGTCCTACATCTCCTGTGCCTGCCTTTAAAATCGGAGAACGCGCTAACAATCCATTAGAGATGTATCTTTCCGATATCTATACTATCCCCGCAAATCTTGCTGGTATTCCAGGTATCTCTATTCCTTGTGGGTTTTCAAAGGAAGGTTTGCCCATTGGGATGCAGATTCTTGGAAAACATTTTGAAGAGAAAAAATTATTACAAATCGCTTATGCTTTTGAGCGAGAAACTGATTTTCATGTAAAGAAACCAGTATTAAAAATTTCTTCGATGTAGCAATACTATTTAAAAGGTTTTCTTGTATGACATACGAAGTTGTTATAGGTTTAGAAACTCATGCAGAATTAGCGACCATAACGAAATTGTTTTGTGGATGCAGCACAAAGTTTGGCGTGGAGCCGAATACGCAGGTCTGTCCTGTGTGTCTTGCTATGCCTGGTGTTTTGCCTGTAATGAACAAAAAGGCCTTTGAATATGCATTGAAGGCGGCTATTGCTCTCAATTGTAAGATTGATGAGTTCACAAATTTCGACCGAAAAAGTTATTACTATCCTGATTTACCGAAAAACTATCAAATTTCCCAAAATTACCATAATATGGGTATTGATGGGTATATGGATATTAGTGTGAACGGCACCATAAGCAGGATTCGTATCCATAATGTCCATTTAGAAGAGGAAGCAGGCAAACTCATCCATCCTGAAGAAGTTGGTGCAGATTACAGCCTTGTTGATTTTAACAGGGCTGGTGTTCCATTGCTTGAAATCGTCTCATATCCAGACATGAGACGCGTGGACGAGGTGGAAAGCTACATGCAAACCTTACGAAAAATACTTTTATATACAGAAGTTTCTGATTGTAAGATGCAAGAGGGCTCTCTTCGGTTTGAAGCAAGTATTTCGTTGAGGAAAAAAGGTGTTGATAGACTGGGTAATAGGGTAGAAATAAAAAACCTTAACTCGATGAAATCCGTTTTAAAAGCAATTGAATATGAGACGATGAGACAGCGTGATGTATTAGACAGAGGAGAAACCGTTGACAGGGAAACGAGGTTGTGGGACGAAGTAAACGAGAAGAGCGCACGCATGCGTTCAAAAGAAGAATCTCAAGATTATCGATATTTTCCGGAACCAGATCTCTTGCCTGTTTTGATTGATGAAAAATGGTTACGCGCAATCAAAGATACCATACCCGAACTTCCATTAATCAGGCGGCAGCGGTTTATTGAAACATTCGCACTTTCTGACTATGACGCTAGTTTGCTTATTGATGAAAAGATACTTGCAGATTTCTTTGAAGAATGCGTGAAAATCCTGAATCGCCCTAAGTCGTTCTGTAATTGGATTACGAATGACTTGTTGAGAGAGGTAAAAGATCGAAAATTAGATATTTATCATTTGAAAATCAAGCCCAAACAATTGGCAGCTTTAGTTGAAATAATAGAAAAAGGTACCATCAGCAGTACCATTGCAAAAGAAGTATTCTCAGAGATGATTCAAACGGGAAAAGATCCTAAAACAGTCGTTGAAGAGAAAAAGTTGGTGCAGATCAGTGATGAAGGGCTGATTGAAGAGATAATCATTAAAATTATATCAAGTAATCCGGATGCGATAGAAGATTACAAGAAAGGCAAAAAGAATGCACTTACTTTTTTAGTAGGGCAAGTAATGAAGGAAACCAAAGGTAAAGCAAATCCGAAGATAGTAAATGAGATGTTAATGAAAAAAGTTGGTGTATAAAGAATCTGTAAGACATCAAAATCTGGCAGGAAATTTCTTCAGCCAGCTAAAGCAAAAGCTTGCCAATAAAACATGCAAACCATGTATTGCCCCCGCTAATGTTGTTCTTTCTGCATATGTTATGTCCAGCCTGGTCTTGTTATTAAAGTCATTTCACCCGCTACTGCTTTACGAGATTTTTGAAGTGAAAAAAGTAGTGATGTAGCATTTGTCGTAATCGGTATAAATGTGTTTATACCTAAACCAATAAATGCTTCCCACCTACGCTGCACAGCAAACATCATTATTGTGGACAACTTGTAGTGACTCCAAATACACATCACAACAGTCGCAGGTGGTGCGAGCCCTGTTAGGAGCTGACGGGCATTTCCTGCTACGTAAGGGAGGCTATTTCATTTTGGAAGGCAACTTGATCGTTTCGCCAGCTACCATGAAAGCGCCTCTCCCGAGATGATGAATCGTCCGCGGGTCTTTGCATGAGGGATCGATCCACGCTTTGAGCACCTCAAGGATGAAGAGGTTGTATTTGGCAACCATCTTTCCATCGACGACTTTGCATTCAAGATTTGCATAGCACTCGTCGATGAGCGGTGCCTTGATGCACGAGGCGGGTGCTTGAGTAAGACCAAAGGTCTTGAATTTGTCGACCTTTCGTCCGGTGGTGTTCCCGCAGCCCACCACCTTTTCAGTCAACGCCACCGTTGGGATGTTGATCACGCATTCCCTGGTCGCCTTCAGGATGTCGAACGTGTAGTTTTGATTGCTAATCACGCAACCCACGATTGGCGGCTCAAAATCTATCATTATATGCCACGACATGGTCATGATGTTTGCCCGCCCCTTGCTGGCGGTCGTGACCATCACTACTGGCCCCGGTTCGAGCAGGCCATAGACCTTGGACAAGGGAAACGTTTTTTTCGCCATCCAGGTACCCCCATTTGTGCGGTTTTCAACGACCGCCTTCGTCTTACCGTCTGAAAGTTGTGGCAAGTTTTGATAATACTGGGCGTGCCAACATGGCAATTGGCTCGCTCAAAGTGAGCGCCACGCAAAGCCAGCCATTATTTGTTCTTTGCGAAACGCACAATACGCACTGGATATAACCCTCACCAACAGCATGCCCTCCAAAAGAATCAAGCAATGAGCAGGTGATAACCTTTCGGGGTTTCATGAATGTCTTACCCCTAAACGCAGAACTCACAGGTGCGGCGATAGTTTTGCCATATCTTGTGGAGTGAAATGTTAGCAGAAATCATTTAGGGATCGAATTTAAGCTTTCGGGCGGCCTCACTTGTTTAAGAAAACGAGCAGGCGGCCCGCAAGCTTGTAAACCAGCCCGGAGAAGGCTGCCAGCCAGGCCAACAGCGCTATGTACACAAAACAGCGCGGAATCACATGCAGAAACTCCAGCTCCATCGCCCGTGCCATCTGGAATGTACAAGCAGTATACATGCCCAGGGGGAAGATCGCTCCCCAATATAAGGGGTCGTACCTCAATGGGAATCGCTTGTAGACATACCTCCACGTGGCCAGAATAAAGAGCATGGGAATCCACCATGTCCCGGTCGCCCAAAAAAACACCGTGAAACCTTTCATGAAGGGAAGCAGCGACCGAAGGAATGGAGCGTCAGGCGAATTGGCAATCAGGAGAGAACCGGCCAGCGTAGAGATTGCCATTGCTCCCATGTTGATCCAGTAGGGCGGCGCCAGGTCGCCGGGGGAAAACTTGAAGAACGTGTAACGGTAGAAAATGAGGGAAATCATCCAGATGTAAAGCATACCGCCCCACAGCCACATAGACAGGGCAAAGAAGTTTACCTCAAGCTTGTAAGGCTGTTTCCAGTGAGATGCTATGAGGGCGCTCAGGACAGCGATCGACTGAGTGGAGACAACAGCAAGCAGCCATGCACCGGTGATGCCCTCGTCCAGAGTGGGCTTGTTCTCCTTAATGGTAAAGGCCGTGAAGATGGTGTAGGTCAAACCTATCCAAAGAATGATTCCCAGTATCCATAAAAATGTTGCTGCCAGAAAGTTCCCTGAGATCAGCACGAACTGGCTGCCGAGAACGCAGGATCCGGCAATGGACGTGAAGAAACCCGGGCCACGTTTATGGTCGACCATATCGCAGAAGAACTGGCTCGTGAACCAAATGACTCGCAGCACATTCAGGAACCACAAGACCAGATAAGTAACGATATTCAGCCAGAACAGAGTAATAGAGACAAGCGGCATTCCTAATAAATGGGCTGCAATGGAAATAATACCCGTGGCCATAACCATTGCAAAATAGGCCGGAGACAAATCCTTTACACCCTCTTTCAGGCCATTCAGGAGGAGTGAATAATCGAACTTCTGATAATCTTCAGATTTTGGGGAAATAGCCATGATTTACCTGTAAGTCATAGATAGCGGAGATGAAGAACGTTTAATTTTATATCCACCATTATTTAATGATTAAGATGGGTCCCTTCTTGCTCCTCTTGAACTTGAGCGCGGAGTTATTTTTCTGTGAGTAAAGTAGTTAATCGTTTCCGTAAACGGCTGACAAAAGATCATACATTAAATGTACAGTTTGAAAATATATTGTCTAATGTCCAGATGTGTCCCCTCTTCCTCACTATGCAAGCATGATAACACTTTGCGTATCCATGTCAACAGTTTTGTCTTTATATACTTAGACTATTACCGAAAGAATCGGTATCTTGAGGGATGATGATTATAGAACATCTATTTGAATTGATTATAAAGTTTCATTTACGTAAAATACACCAAATTCCTTCCGAGACAGATTGATGGATTTTCTGGCGAATTCTAGAAAATATTATTTGTGAAGAACCGAGTTTTTGTTGGGTGAAGCAAAGCGCTCAACAGAACTATGGAATGATGGGTTCACTTCGTTTAACCCATCCTACTTACTAAAATGCTGGAGACATAACACTTTCTATGATTAAAACAGATAAAATACTTAGTCCTATTCTTTGGTTATGTGGAATTTCAACACCATTTTTTCTTATTGGTGCATATGCGTTTCGTAATGTTCCCACGATCTTTCTAATTTTGATAATAACAGCTATTGTCCCAATTGGAATAGCATGTATCACATATATTATATTCTTTTCATTTACAACATTCTCTCCTAAAAAACTTCCACCTAAGGATGATCAGGATCGCCATGACAATACTATAAATATGCCTCCTAACACAATTCCTAATCCTAATTTGCACGTTGGCATTGATACTTTGATTGAAATGCGTATCAGCGAGGCCGCAGATAGATTACGTGATCTTAACCAGGTAGATTTAAAAGACCTAAATCTTAAACATACCAAACCATGGCAAGTTTGGTCTATTTTAGCAACCGTACTTATTACAGCTTTTAGTATAATTTCATGGTTGATAGCACCTGTTTGGATTGGTAAGTTAGCCGAAGATTACATTCAAGAAAAATCTATTGATAAACCGTTTACGGAGTTAGTTTCAAAAAAAGCGTTAGACTTTGTAAAGAGTGAACTTGATCCTTTTAAAACACAATTAAAAATACAACAACTTGCATCAGCCGCCAAAGCTGGTCGATATGATAAGTACAAAGAATTAACAAAAGTTGTAGAAAAACCGCCATATTCAGAATATGCAGATGATATAGACACAGCGATCATAGACATTCATTTATACTATGATGCTTTAAGGTATCAAATTCCCGGTCCGCTTTTGGGAATTGGTTATATATCTGTCGATGAGATAATTGGTATATATCGCAAGTCTGCCATTAAACTAGATATGAGAGAATCAGCCATTGGTACTTTATTTTTTAAATTTGGGATGATAAAGGATAGAACAATAAAAGAAAACATTGTACAGGAACTCTGTGAATCAATAGACTCAGAACTTAATCTTCGAGTTATTGCAAGAACAACTTTATTACTCCAATATTTAACGCAAAAGCCTTTTGCTTCTATTAACAAAGATGCCGTAAAATCTTGGTGGGAAGACCACAAGAAAGAATCAAAGTACCAATCACTCTATAAAGGTTATCTTAAAGCTCTTGATTATATTGATCAGGGATTTTCAACCGATCCTGACAAAAATAATGAGATTATTTCATTTTTAAAAGAAACTACCAATGCAGACCCTAATGCACTTCATGCAAGGTGTCTTCTTGGAGGATTTCTTGCTTTAACTGGAGAGTATTCTAATGCAGATAAAGAATTTGATGAAGTTGAGAAAAATTAATGCGAGCTATAGATGGTTATCTTTCTGGAGGGCTGTTTCGTATATACAACAAGACACAACCGACAATGCTGTAGAATCTCTAAATAAGGCATTCGAGCTTTGTCCTGAACCTGAATTAGAAAATTGTGCCCGAAAGATAGCTGATAACATTCCCAAATTTAAAGATTTAACAAAAAATCCACAAATTAATTGGCCGAGTAAGATAATTAAAAAATAATTAATTTTAGTCGAGTAATCGAGTAGGGCAGGCATTGCCTGCCAGTCAGGTAGTTAATAAGGTTGGGTGAAGCAAATGCACACAACAAGACCATTGTGCCGATGGCTTCACTTCGTTTAAACCACCTACTCGACTGAACGAAGTGGATAAGAAGGTGGAACTGGCACGGGAAGTACTCGATCATATAGGATTTAGGTTTATTTATGCGGGTTTCGTGAGAATCCACATACATGGTGTTTTTGGGTGTCATTGAGAACTGGATTCGGCAACAACAACGAATTCCTCTCAACCCACCCCTGGCCCCTCCCAGGAGGGGAATAGATTTGCTCCTGGCTCTTTCCAAGAGGGGAATTGACTTACTCATGGCTATTCTCAGAAGTTGATAACGATGCACGGTTAATGATGGTGAACGAAATAAAAGAAAGATTGTGGTATGTAGCCTGGCTGTTTGCAGGCATTATTATTTTGTTTTGGAACTTAGAGAATATTGTCGGACTCCATCGGGATGAGGCGGTATTTGGCCTCTTTGTTGAAATGATCATTGATGGCGCAAGGCCATTATATGGTATTTTTAATTATTATACTTCCCCTGTTCACGCATATTTGCTGGCCATCATAATAAAGGTGTTCGGGAATTCAATCTGGAGTTTGCGGTGTTTTGGCCCGATTTTCACCCTCATAACAATAGTGTCAATTTTCGATATCGTACGACGGTTTTCCGCTATTTGTGCACGATGGATAGCCTGCCTCCTTGTAACTTTTCCGCCTATTGTTATGTTTTCTCGGCTGTGCGGTGAGGTATTTGTATTTAATCCGTTTCTTTTCTTTGGAACTATCTGGGTCTACGTCAGACTTTGTCGAAGTCAAAAACAATACATCTGCAAAACAGGATGGATACTCACGGGCTTTTTGATGTCGCTCGGAGTATGGAACCATATAATATTCCTGCCCAGCGCCATATCCCTTGCTATTTGTTATTCACTATTCATGTGGCCTGGTTTCCGGCAGTATTCAGTCAATGGAATCTTCTGTTCGCTCGGTTTTCTGCTGGGCTTGATGCCACGATTTATTTCAGCATGGGTTTTCGGAAATGTTTTATTCCAAAAAAGGCCGGCGATTCCTCCGGCTTCGTTGACATCTTCGCTGTTAAATTATTTGTATACCCTGTCCGGTGACGGGCTTTATGCCCGTTTTTCCGGGGGAAGCGTTGTCCCGTTTGTATGGGGAATCCCCGGAATTATGATAGTCGTTTTGGTTACATTTTGTTTTTCAAGGCGTGATAAAAGTGAAAAGAAGCTATTTTTGGGGATATGGGTTTTTCTCGTTTTTAACTTTATTGGAATTTGGCAAATTACACCATTTGGCTCAATGGGTTCGCGCCTATGGCTGATTCCCGTATGGCTATTCCCGATTCTGCTGGGAATATGGATGGCAAAGCTTTTTGGCCGGAAGCGGCATATAATAGGTGGTGTCCTGATTTTTATACATGTGGCGCTGCTTGTAGTGAATTACTATATACCGAATAGCCGTTCAATCGGTGTTATCAGTCCTTCTGTCTATATCGGAGGCAAATACGATAATACCTGGGATTATTATGATCATCGTCAAATAGTGAAAATACTGGCACAGGCGAATGAAGAGTGCATATTTATTTCGAATATAAATGTATTTACATTCTATTATTTAATGCCAAAAGAGCAAAGAGATCGGATAAAGCTGCTTTGGCCTTTAGAACAAGGCGGCATGGGAACTACTCCAGAGAAGCAAAGACTTTACAGCCGGATTAGCTATAAGGGCCCCATGCCAAAATCAGCCCTCTTCGTTTTTTACGATAATGATAAAGATTACCTGGACCATTTTTCGAAGCAGTGGTATTTTCCTATGACAATCCTGGACAACGATATGAGTCGTCCTGGATTTAAGGTTTTTCGTTTAAAATAAAACCCTACCTTTGCTATTGAGTGCTGGAAACAGGGATACCATTCTCCATGGTTGACTTTGCGGTGAAGAATGACTAAGATTCAGTCATACGCAGGAATGTTCGCGTGTATGTTTCTGATAACTACATCAAGTTGTTTTCGACATAGGCATGTTTGCAGGCAGATGTTTCTGTGTGGAGTAAATTATGAGGTTTAGATGTTATGATTACACAAGTATTTTTAGGCTTATTACTGGGCAGCCTGGTGCTGTCAAGCACTCTGAAGGACTCTGAAAATATGAGCCAGCCAAATAATCAAACTGCTACTTCCTCGCAAGGGAAGGAGATTGTGACGCTCGGGGGTGGCTGCTTCTGGTGCATCGAGGCGTTCTTGGATGAACTGGAAGGCGTGGAGTATGTTGAATCCGGTTATTCAGGTGGCTGGGTTGATAATCCCACCTATCAAGAGGTTTGCACCGGAACTACCGGTCATGCGGAAGTGGTGCAAATCACGTTTGACGCCAAGGTCGTCTCTTTAAAAGAAATATTAGAGGTCTTTTTTACGATGCACGACCCCACTACGCTGAATCGTCAGGGGGCGGATGTGGGTACTCAATATCGCTCAGCTATTTTCTACCGAAGCCAGGCACAAAAGGCTATAGCCGAACAGGTTATCCGGGAAATAGAAAAGGCAAATTTGTGGGAGGCACCCATCGTGACCGAGATAGTGCAGTTTAAGGTCTTCTACAAGGCAGAAGACTATCATCAGGAATATTATAAACTGAATCCTGGGCAGACGTATTGTCGTATCGTGATTGCACCGAAGATAAAGAAATTCCGGGAACACTTTCAGCATAAGCTAAAGAGAAAATAGACTGCTGGCAGATGTCTCTGATAAAAAGTATCAGGGCGAAGTATCTCGCCCGGACGGCAAGGTTATTAGAACATAATTTTATAGCTTGATTGTCCGCATATTCCAGCGCGAATATGACCACCTGAATGGTATCGTCTTCCTGGAAGTTGCGAATTACATAAGGAGAGAATTCATGGAACCTACAATCATTGCTATCTCTGTGGGAACTTTCATTGCAATCCTTGGGATACTTGTCTTACTCCGCGCTAAAAACAGCAAATATGAGGTGAGACCCACAGATATTGTAGTTGCCGTTCTTCCCATCGTCATATTCTTACTGGTTACGGGTAAGATTCAAAGATTTGAGTTTGGGGAATTTAAAATTGAAAGCGCATTTGTCAAGGCAGCAACATCGTCCATCGCTTCTCAGGTAACTCCGTTACGGAGTTTGCCGTCCGAGTCGGTTAGAATTGATCCAAAGCTTGGAGTAAATGAGATCCCACATCTCATTGAAAGGAAAACTGAAGGTCTTTTGTTTCGCCTTGGACATGGCGGGTATTGGGGGCCTGCTATTGAGGAATATCTTGGTTCTTTAGTCAAATACCCATTTTTACGATATATTATTATGGAAGACAAAGACGGTACCTTTTTCGCTGTGGCTAACGCGCGAGAGTTGACGGCGCTTCTTATGAGTGCAAATCCACCCTATACGTCAAAAGAGTTTGCAGAGTGGCTCAACTTATCGGATAAATCGTCACTGAAAAAACTGCCGGGATTCATATCATCAGAAAGCGCAGTTAGTGAAACCACAGATAAGAGCCAGGCGCTTCAGCTCATGGAATCACTCAATGCCGATAACCTCCCTGTAATAAACAAGGATAAACGTTTTGCCGGAATAGTTAATCGGTCACGGCTCACTGCCAGTCTGATAATCGACGTAGCCAAACAACTCAAAGGTGATTAAGTTTCCCAGGGTATGTCTGGCAGGGGAGGATAGTCTGCCGTGGAATGAGATGGGTGGATTCTCAATTCATTCCCCTGAATCTCCACCATGGGGAAGTTGAAAAATGATCTGTATTGACAGGAAAAGAGGAATATACAACAGGGTAAGTCCCAGGGCTTTTCGTAGTGTATAAGTATCAGAAAAACAGAAGCACAGAAGCACAAATACTCTTTACATAAGATTCAATGAAAGGCATGAATTATGAAACACCGCGATCCACTATCCCATGTTATTACTACAAATTTGAAGACGGTGCAGATAAGCCAAAAAATGAGCGAGGTTCACCGACTAGTGGTGGAAAATCAAATCCATCATGTCCCGGTAGTAGATGGCCGAAGGCTTGTCGGTATGATCAGTACTACCGATATCATCAGGTTGAATATTACCGTATCCAATGCGGACGATTGGACGATCGGGAAGGTTATGAAAAAGAACCTTGTTACCATAGAGATTAACGATACCGTGCGAAAGGCCGCCCATCTCCTTAGTGACGGCATGTTTCATTCGCTCCCTGTAATTGACAAGGACAACAATCTCATTGGAATTATTACGAGTACGGACTTGATCAGGTATTTGGCAGAATTGTGTTAACCTTGAACTTGCCTCTCCGATTTATCTATGAAAGTTGCTAGCTTTAATGTCAATTCGATTAGGGCCAGATTAAAAATAGTGCTCGACTGGCTACAAAAAGAATCACCTGATGTTCTTTGTCTTCAGGAGACAAAGGTGACGGATGCTGAATTTCCACAAGCTGCATTTGAAGATATACATTACCATGCTGTTTTCTGTGGGGAGAAATCCTATAATGGGGTAGCTATTCTCAGCAAAATTCCTCTAAAAAACGTCCGGATGGGTTTTGATGAATCTGGAGCTGACGGAACACGCCTGATTACAGCCACAGTAAATAAAATTTCGATAGTCAACACCTATATCCCTCAGGGTGTCCATCCGCTTTTAAAGCAATTCCGTTATAAATTAGATTGGTTTCAAAGACTGTATGATTACTTTGGCAGAAACTTTCAGCCAGAGAAGGAATTGCTGTGGATGGGGGATTTTAATGTTGCCCCTGAACCAATTGATGTTTATGATTCCGATCATTTACTCGGAAGTATAGGTTACCATCCCGAAGAACACGCAGCCCTTCAGAGGTTCAAGGAATGGGGGTTTGTTGATGTCTTCCGGTTACATGAGCATCGTGCTGAACAATACACCTTCTGGGATTATCGGGTAAAAAACGCAATAGCAGGGAAAAGGGGCTGGAGGGTTGATCATATCTGGGCAACTCGGAGTTTGGCAAAACAATCAACAAGGGCATGGATTGATATCTCGCCGAGACTTTTAGAAAGACCATCGGATCATACCTTTATTGTGGCTGAATTTGAGATTTAATGGTTTGATTGTTTCAGAATTGAATGTTTCAGTGGAAAAATTATAAAGATACTAGACGAAATATCGTTTTTTGCTAAAATAGAGAAAAATATCATAACTTTTCAAGGGAGGAACATGACATGAAAAAAAAGATGCCCATTGTTGTTACGCTGGAACCAGGCACTTACTATTGGTGCGCTTGTGGAGAGACGAAAAAACAACCATTCTGTGACGGCTCCCATAAAGGAACCGAATACGAACCACAGGTATTCAAGATGGCTGAAAAAAAACAGGTGGCAATCTGTAATTGTCAGCGTACGCATACACCGCCCTTTTGTGATGGCACGCATTTTAACATATAGGAAAAAGCCGGCGAATAGTCTTAAAGAATGTAATAATTTCTGAGCTAAGCCCCCCCGGCTATGATGGCAGGAATGACAAAAGTAAACTGAAATATTTGAATCGGTGCTTAATATTTCGATACTTCATCAGGAGGATGATAAAAGAGTAAGACTTACTCCAGCCCGAAGAGTTTTATAAATGCATCTAACCTTGTTACTTGATTAATGCTGAATTTGGAGGCTCCTTTTCTGATATTCTCCAAAGTATCTTCCGCGGATAAATCTTTGTTCGATTTTGAGAAAAATTTGTCCGCCAAGCAGATTATTTTTTCCTCGATGGTCAGCGGTATCATATCTCTTTTGGGAATGGGCAGTTTCTGTTCAATGATCTCCTCAAGGCTCAACCCTAAACCGACGTGTCTTTCGCAAACCAAGGCGTGTTTTGGGTAACCTTCTTTTTCAAGCAATTCCTTTCCCAGGTACCCATGGCAGATGTAAGGCTTATCACCATGACAATCTATCTTTTTAGCGTTTGTTAAAAATATTCCGATGTCGTGTAAAATAGCCGCCTCTTGTATAAAGTCAATGTCCGGTTCAAGATGTTTGACCCGCTTAGCCAACTCTATCGCCTTGGAAGCAACGCTTTTTCCATGCTCAACCAGAAAATAATATGCCCGCGAATCAGGGGGATAATATTTTTTGATAATTTCAAAAATGTTCACGATGGCTGATATTACCACACAATTTTGATGAATGAGATGATAGAGGATGAATAGTGAAAATACTATAAAATATACATCAAAAAAACATGGTAATTATTGAGGATAAAAATTTGTCTATTTCCAGTAGGTATCCCATTGCCTATTTACTTTGTCAATTATTTCATCCGACATTACCAGTGGTGAAGGATAACCCGGTTTCCACGTGGCATCAATACCCATTTTACCTCTGAATACAGGACTTATACCTACCAGTTTTTCCTGAGTAAATACAATATCTCGTTCAGCATCAAATCTGGTGAAGATCCCCCAGATAGTTTGTTCCAGGTTATGAATATTAACATCGGGACTTATTGCCGCAATAATTTTTGGTCCGATAAGTTCCGGAGATTTGGTTAATTTAGTAACTACCTCTCTCCCGCTATCAGGCACAGTAACAACCAATAGCGTTTCGTCAAGGATATTCCAGTCCGTTATTCTCGTGTCAATTGTTTTCAAGAGTCGTTCAATGTCCTGGGATTTGGAAGTGCGTTCTTTTGCCGTCTTTTCCATGTCGTCTCTTGTGGCATCGATAATCATTTTGCTCCCTAAATTCATTTTATAACTGGTAAAATCGAGGGTATCCAGCGGCACCTTTGGAATCATAATGAAATCATATGCGGGATCAAAATATTCATGGATTGCCTTGAGAACCGCATGAAAGTCACGGGGGTTGACGTCTTCAGAAACGGTAATAATACATTTGGTGAGAGAAAGTTGACCTTCACCCATAATGGAAAGGGCAGTTTTCATTGCTTCTTTGCGATAGCGTTCTTCAACGGATACCACCAGCAGGTTGTGAAATCCGGCTTCGTAATATGCCCAAAGATTGCAGATTTCCGGATGGATCAGGCGAATCAGTGGCCCCAGTACCTGCTGGGTTGCATTTCCCAGATATTTATCTTCCATGGGAGGACGTCCCACGACCGTTGCAGGATAAATAGGATTTCTTCGATGCGTGATGGTGTTAATATGGAAGACAGGAAATTCTGAGGCGTTAGAATAATGGCCAAAATGGTCGCCAAAGGGACCTTCCATGCGTAGCTCCGTCAAGTGCACTGTTCCTTCGAGAATAAATTCCGCATCGGCAGGTACAAGAATTGAAATAGTTTTGCCCCTGGCCATCCTTGTCCTTTTGCCGCGCAGGAATCCACTAAACATAACTTCATCCATCCCTTCTGGTAATGCGGCAACTGTGGCCAGCAAGAGGGCAGGATCGGTTCCCAGTGCCACGGCAATTTGGAATTCCTTCCCCATCTTTTTTGCGCGATAATAGTGAAATCCTCCACCCTTTTGAATCTGCCAGTGCATCCCAGTTGTTTGTTCATCAAAAACCTGCATGCGATACATGCCTACGTTCCGTTTTTTCGTATGGGGGTCATACGTAAAAACCTGAGGCAGGGTAATAAAGCGTCCGCCGTCTTCAGGCCAGCTGGTTATAATGGGAAGCTCATTTAAATTGGGGCTGCTAACCACTTGCTGGGATAGGGGTCTGGATGTTGTTTTTGGAATGGTACACAGCAGTCGTCGTGCTATGCCGGGATGTTTGAAAAACACCTTTGGTTTTGGTGGCAAAGCTTCTTCCATAAAGGTGATCAATTCCTCGCCGAGCTGATCAGGATGTTTTCCCAATGCCAGCTCAATTCGTTTTTCACTGGCAAGGACGTTCATGGCCAGAGGGAATCGGGCGCCACGAACATTTTCAAAAAGCAAGGCTGGCATACCTTCGCGCATCGCTCGAATAGAAATTTCGACGACTTCCAGCCGTGCGTCTACTTCGGTTTTGATCCGTAACAGCTCGCCGTTTTTTTCTAAATACGTGATAAAATCCTGCAATGAATATATTTTCATGAGATGCACACAATAGTATACTCAGCATAATATCGAAAATATTATGCCTACGCTTGAGCCTCAATTGGAAGCTTATTTAAAACACTCTCATTCATGGTTATCTCTTGTTTCAGCTTATTAAAGATTTCCTCTAGCTGTGTTTCATCAGGAATGTATTGAACCTTTATGCTTTCCATCATCTTAAAGCCGCATTCTTTCAATGCATTCTCTACATGACTAACCGCTTGTCCTCCCCAACCGTAGGAACCAAAGGCAAGTCCAATCCTGTTTTTTGGAGACAACCCTTTTAAATAGGTTAAAAAACCTGCCACGGTAGGAAGCATATTGCTATTTAACGTGGGAGAACCGACACAAATAAATCGTGTAGTCAATACATCGGCAATAATATCCGAAATATGACTATGTCCGAGATTGGCCATCTTCACGGGAATTCCCTGAGATTCAAAAGCTTCTTGAACAGCATTGGCAATCTTTTCCGTAGATTTCCACATGGTGTCATAGATTATCAGACATTTGTTATCTACCTGATTGGAAGCCCATTTCTTATATTCTTCCACAATGGTCTTTCCATGCGAACGCCAGACAATCCCGTGACTCGGGGCAATCATGTCAATCGTTAATGGGGTAACAGCGTCCATGGCCTTTTGAACCTGACTGGAATAAGGCAAAACAATATTTGCATAATATTTCTCTGCCTCATCAATAACGATACCGAGTGGATATTCGTCATCAAACCTTTCTGAAGAGGCGATATGCTGTCCAAAAGCGTCGTTTGAGAACAGGATACGGTCTTCTTCCAGGTAACTCACCATATTATCAGGCCAGTGTACCAATGGAGTGAGAACGAATTTCATGTTCTTCCTGCCAAGAGAGACAGTCTCATCCGATTTGACGACTTTAAAATTCCAATCATTTTTTTTATAATGAGCCTGCAACCCCTTTTGTCCATGAGGAGAGGTTATAATTGTGGCATTTTTCGCAATCTTCATGAGGAGTGGCAAACTGCCCGAATGGTCCATCTCCACATGATTTGAAACGATATAATGAATATGTGAAGGGTCGATGAGAGATGATAACCTCTTCATCATTTTGTCGAAAAGGTATGATCTTACCGTATCAATTAAGGTAATTTTTTCGTCGAGAATCAGATAGGCATTATACGTTGAACCCCTTTGCGTTGAATAGCCATGAAAATTCCTCAATTCCCAGTCAATCTCTCCAACCCAATAAACCCCTTCCTTTAGTTTAACAGGATTCATGCATCTTCCTCCTTTGAAAAATGAAACTTCCATAAGCAGTGAATATTGCTTCCGTGCTTACCTGCTTCATAAACGGTATAGATAACAAAACCATAATAGCAAATCCTGGTATGAATAGGAAGGAAAATGGATACAAAATAGTGACTTTCGTAGCGACTAAAAAATTGGTATTCATGGAATTTATGAATACTATTGAAGAAACGTCAATTTGTGCGTTTACGATAAATATCAGCAAATACTTACTGGCTTTTCGGCAAATCCATTCCTCAATCTCTGGATAATGTCATCGGTAAAATCCTTATCAAGCCATTTATCCAGGTTCATGCGTTGGTATATCCTGAGAGTCTTTGATGGGTAGTTCATCCTATCAATAATAACACTATCAACATGAGGTCTTGTTTTCTTTGAAAGTGCCTCTGGATTCATTGGTAGCACTGGTCCCAGAAAGGCATAGGTCTTTATCCCATGCTCATGGAGTGTTTTCAAGGCGTTGATTCTCGCCACGATCGATGGGGCATGTGGTTCAAATACTTTCCTCACTTCTTCATTGTCAGTTGTGATGGTAAGACCAACCTCTATGTCCTTAAATTTCTTAATCATGTCCATGTCCCTCAGAACAAGAGGGGATTTCGTGAGTATATCCACAGGGAACTGGTGTTGTAAAAGGACTTCAAGGCACTGCCTCGTGAGCTTATATTTTGCCTCGATGGGTTGGTAAGGATCTGTTACTGAACTAATAATTATACGACCTCTCGCCATCCGTTTGAGCTGTCTTTGGAGAATTTCCTGGGCATTGATCTTGACATCCACAAAGCTCCCCATGCCTCTGTATGACCCGTGTATCTCTTCATGAAGGTTGCATAACAGTACCGGCAGCCGTGAGCACAGCCCACGTAAGGGTTGATGCAATAGTCAGCGCCAGGGATTCCCGATTGAGTAAGGATAGATTTAACTTTTATTTCTTTAACGGTTAAACTCATAATAAGTTTTATGGAAAAGTATTTTCCGATATAATACTCTTTGTAGTATTTTAACATGAAAGGGAAAACAATGAGTGAACTTTTTCAAAACGCTACTATCGGGAAGATGGAGCTAAGAAATCGATTCGTAAGGGCTGCCACCTGGGAAGGTATGGCAGGAGAAAGTGGTGAGGTTACAGAACCTCTCATAGAAATTTACCGTGAGCTGGCAAAGGGCGGAGTTGGCCTTATCCTGACAGGGTATACCTACGTTAGCAAACGGGGAAAGGCAAATCCTGGCATGCTTGGTGCCTACGACGACGGTTTAATTTCAGGACTGAAACGCCTTGCTGATGCCGTTCATAAAGAAAGTGGTAAGGTTGCTTTACAGATTGCCCATGGAGGCTCACAGATCCGGATTCATACAGACACTCCATCCGAGGCCCCTTCTGCTATCAGGGAGAGGGCTACGGGAAATATGCCGGTTGAAATGACTATTCAGGACATACAAAGAGTTATCGGGGAATTTGCACAAGCGGCAAGAAGGGCTATAGAAGCGGGGTTTGATGGCATACAAATACACGCTGCGCATGGTTACCTGCTTTCTCAATTCCTCTCACCTTACTCGAACAGAAGAACTGACACATATGGTGGTCATATTGAAAACAGGGCCAGGATAATCTTTGAGATATATGATGCCGTAAGAAGAAACGTGGGCAATGATTACCCGGTACTGATAAAGATAAATGCATCTGATTTTGATGGCGGGGCAGGACTTGCCCCGGAAGATTCTTTATGGGTTTGTGGAAAATTATCAGATAGGGGGATTGATGCCATCGAATTAAGCGGAGGAATACTTGCATCCGGTGAGCTGATCCCTTCAAGGCTTGCGATTCACGGTTCGGATAAGGAGGCGTATCTCAAAGAATACGCAAGGCAGTTCAGTCCTCACCTGAAGTGCCCCTTGATATTGGTGGGTGGGCTTCGTTCTTTAGAGGTAATGGAAGCGATGTATCGTGAAGGTTCGGCGCAATTTTTCAGTCTTTCCAGGCCCTTTATATCGGAACCCCATCTCATAAAGAGGTGGCAATCAGGCGATAGGAAAAAGGCCAGGTGTATATCGTGTAATAAATGCTTCATGACCGCATCCCGGGAAGGCAGGCTTTACTGTGTAAGTTTTATGGCTCCACTCTAAAAAGAGGGGTTGGGGGCGTGTAATAATGTATGCAACACACCCCTTAATCCCCCTCAATGAGGGGAACAACCATCTGTCCCCCGCTGGCGGGGGTGAAGGGGGTGGCCCACTGTGGTAAAAATTTGTATTTAAAAGTTGCCGAAGGCCTAATTTATCTGTGGTAGTTGCTATTCATGATAGAAATATACCGTTACAATGCCTTACAATCCGGTGTTCTTTTAAGGAGATATAAACGATTCCTTGCCGATGTGGAATTACCAGACAAACAGATTGTAACGGCATTCTGCCCCAATTCAGGAAGTATGAAGGGATGCTCGGAACCAGGTTCTCTCGTAATGATTTCATACCATGAATCCTCAGAGAGAAAGACCTTGTACACCCTTGAAATGGTCAAGGCAGATGGGGTGTGGGTGGGAGTAAACACATTACTGACCAATGATCTTGCCCATCGTTTGATCGAATTAAAATTAATTCATGAATTAAGCCCTTATAAGGTCATCAAGAGGGAAGCAACTTTTGGTGATTCAAGACTGGATTTCCTTCTTTCTAACGGCAAAAGGGAATGTTATATGGAGGTTAAGAATGTTACGTTAAAAGACGGCCGTGTTGCGAAGTTTCCTGATGCCGTTACCGTTCGTGGCAGAAAACATCTCAATTCCCTGATGAATGCCGTTAAAATGGGATACAATGCGTGCATGCTTTATATCGTCCAGAGATCTGATTGTGACTGTTTTGCACCAGAAGAAGAGATAGACCCTGAATACGCGAAAACATTGCGGTTGGCTCTTGAGTGTGGGGTTAATGTCTTTGCATTCAAGTTCGATGCAAGGCCGGAAGGAATATATGCGTTAGGAAGAGTTCTTTGTAGAGATGATTTGGGGAAATGGTGATTTCATGCTATAAAAACTTCTTTTTAGGAAGTTTTTTATTTCCTCTTCATCCTTCGACGGATCCTTCGACAATCTCAACGACTATCCTGTTTCCCACAAATGGATAAGGAATTTCAAGGTGTTATTCCTGGTCCGGATGGAAATATTTTAAGATCGAAATTACCTCATCGTCTTCGAGGTCATACCAGTTCTCATATGCATCGGCAACAGCAAAAGACCACCCGCTTCTCACGTTGAGACAAACAAGCTCATCCGCATGGGGCAGAATACGATCAACTGTTCTATCCAATGCTGTCGGTACTGCAACCACAATCTTTTGTGGTTTATGTCTTTTTACGAAATCTATGGCGGAAAGCATGGTATAGCCGGATGCCAGTCCATCGTCCACAATGATTACTACCTTATCTTTTACCGAGGGAAATGGCAGTCCTTTTCTGAAGAGTTTATCCCGTCTCCTGATTTTATCCATGGTTATCTGAATCTGCTGATCAATCTCTTCCTTCGTAAGATCAAGACTGTTGAGGATTTCCTGATTTAATACCACCTTGCCGTCTGGCCCGACAGCGCCAAACCCGGCCTCGGGGTTATAGGGTATCTGTACCTTTCTCACAATGATTAAGTCAAGGGGAAGCACGATGTCCTTTGCTACCTCAGCAGCTACAGGGACTCCGCCGGAAGGGATGCCGAGTATTATGCCGTCCGTGCCTTTATATCCCGAAAGCTTTTGGGCAAGAAGCATCCCTGCTTCCTTCCTGTCTTTAAAGATATAAAGCCTGTCCCGTAGAGAATTGTCCTCAATAAACTTTTGCATAAGGTGATACCTTTTTTGCACTCTTAATAAAAATATGAGTTAATTAGGCTGCCTTCGGCAGCGACAATCAAACTCCCCTCTATCAAGAGGGGCTGGGGGTGTGTAATGGCAGATTTACACACCCCTTAATCCCCTCTTTCTAGAGGAGAAATCACCAGTTTGAAATTCCTTTACATTAAAATTAACCCTGACAGGGTTGACTCACAAATTTTGTGCTTCGGATTTTGTCTTTTCCGACTTGTTCGAGTCAGGATTAATGCTGACAATTCTATGCCGTTTATTCAAAAACATAAAGATTTTTCTTTTTCCTTTTATTTTGTTATTTCTCTGTGGTTTATAATCTCCTTATGATTGTAAGTGATTTAGGTGCATATGGTGGATCAAAGCGGCTGATTGAGATCCTGACTGCTACAGGTCTTAAGGAGCTTTATCCGCCTCAGATTCTGGCAAT